>CAZIGU010000040.1:0-7598 GCA_964538545.1 uncultured Candidatus Peribacteria bacterium | reverse complement strand
TAGATAAATATAATTTAGATGTAGTATTTTGTGAATCTTTTGAAGAAAAATGAATAGGTTTAGCCATAATGGATCGCTTAAAAAGAGCTTGTTTAAGAAACTAGAGAATTTTTAAAAAAAATTGAGAGTAAATATTGGATTTCTTATAAAGAATTACAAAATAAAAAAAGAGTATTTTTCAAATATGATTAAATTGTATTGAGAATCAATGAAAGAAGAATAGGTGAAAATCCTATTTTTTTATAGTTTTTATACTTTCACATACAAATATACCAAAAATAGTTTCAAATACTGTTAAACCATCAATTTTTATACTTTAAATTGAAGTTAATAAATTAGTCCAGTAATAAAAAAATAGAAAAATTGACTTTAAAAATAAAGTTGATTTTTCACTTTTTTATTATCTTTAATGGTTTAATTATAAAAAGTGTGTGGCTGGAATGAGTTAAATTTTCCCATAAAAGAGAGAAAGAATTAGTTTAATTTTTCTCTCTTTTTTAATCATCTATGAAGACTAACTTTAGCCTTTATATGATCAAAAACTCATTCCAGTCAATTAGTAGTATTTGGTATATCTATTTGTCATATGTAATCATGACCGAACAAATAAATATTGCAAATTATTTTTTTAAAGAAAAGCATGCAGACCTTATTTTATTATGTAAATAATGCTGTTTTCAATCTTTTTAAATTACTTTTTCTCATAGAAAGTCTTTGATTTTCATACCATTTTGGTAACTTTTATTTGCCATAGTTAAAAGTTAAGGAGTATTTGAGTTCATTATACCAAATACTCCTTAATTTAACCACGCATTATTTACTATTATGTCTGATTTAAGAGGTTTTGCAAAATGACTTGCAAATACTTGATTAACTACTCAAATAGATTTTAGTCAATATTTAAGTAGTGAAGAAATTTCTTTTACTTAAACTTTAAAACATAAATTATCTGAAAAATTAGCAAATGGATGAGTTATATTGCCATCTCAAGCTAAATCTTCTTTTTTCATTCAAGTTATTTCACTATTTTTCTATAAAATTTTCTATATATTTATCATCTATATTTTTAACTCTAGCAAAAACTAGTACTACTGGAGCTTCAGTTATTTGAGATTGATTATAACTTGCAGTTTTAAGTTTTTCTTTTAATTCTTTATTTTTAATTATTATTAACTTCCAAGGTTGAAGTCAAAAACTAGATGCTGTAAGTCTAAAAACTTCTATTATTTTTTCTAAGACACTCTCTGTTATTTCTTTTGATATATCAAAAGATTTAGTAGTATATCTCCAATTAAGGTCTTTTATCATGTCCATATTTTATAATATTGGTATTAAAAGTTTTTATATTCTATATAATATTTTTATATTTCAAAATTTTTTATTAAATTTATTTTTTCATTTCTTGATAATTTTTTTTATGTATATTTCTCTTTTTGTAGCTAAAGATCTATTTTCAAAAACTTCTTTATATACTAAATATACAGGACGACGAGTAAAAGTATATTTTGATCATATTTTAGTATTGTTGTGTTCATATATTCTACGATTTATATCTGTAGTTATTCAAGTATATAAAGTATTATCATTACACTTTAGTATATACAAAAAATACATTTTCTTAAAATTAAAAAATAAAAAAATCTGTATAAAACAGATTTTTAACTCAAAGCTTGAACAGCTTCATGAACAGTGTCAACAGTAGGAACAATGGTTGTTATTCAAACTAATTCCAAAACATCTTTTACTCAATCATCACAATTAGCTATATACATATCTGCAGAAGAATCTTCTGTTTGAGAGTAAATATCTGCTATATATCATATAGATTTAGAGTTTAAGTATTTTAAGTTAGTAAAATCAAAAATTATTTTTTTATCTTCAAAACTTCAAATATCATTTATAATGTTTGTAAAAGTTTTATCAGCATTAGTCTCATCTAATTCTCAAGAAAATGAAAAAATAAGTATTCAATTTTCATCTTTTTTATTTACTTCTATTAAAGTTTCCATATATTATAGTGGTTAAAAATATAATTACAAATTTATTATAATATATTTACTTGTAAAAAGCAAATATTTTTAACAATTTTTACTTACTTTTTTAAAAAAATATGTTTAAAATATTTTTATTAAATGAATTATCTTCTATAAAAATAGATATAAAACCTTGAAATATAGTGTTTTTATATTGAGATTTGGCAGCATGAAAAACTACTATAACTAAACATATAATTAACAATATATTGAAAGTTAAAGAACAAATAAAAAGTCCTACATACACATATTATAATGAATATATTTTTGATAATAATAAAAAAATATATCATTTTGATTTATATAGAATCAAAAAATATGATGAGTTTTTTGCTATATGATGAGAAGATATACTTGATAATATTTGAGATAATATAGCTATTATAGAATGGCCAGATATAATTGAAAGATTTTATAATCCTAATTTAAAAATATTTTTGAAAAAAACTTGATTTGATGATAAAAGAGAAATTTTGATAGAAAAAAATTAAAAAAATTTGATTTTTATAAAAAGTATATATACTAAATATATACTTTTATTTTTTTATGTATTAAATATGCTTACAGACAAACAACAAAAAGTTCTTGATATTATTACTGAATTTTTTTCAAAATATGGTAAATCACCAACTATAGAAGAGCTTCAAGATTTACTTAATCAAAAATCTAAAAGGTGAGTTATACAATATCTAGAAAGTTTAGAAAAAAAATGATTTATCACTAGAGAATCTAGTTATAGATGAATAAAATTATGAAACTCAGTTTGATTTCAAACTATGCTTATGATACCTTTTTTATGATATGCAAATGCTTGAAAACCTCTTTGTTATGCAGATGAACAAAATTTATGAATTATACCTATATCTAAAAAAATTATTTCTTGAGATGAAAAAAATTATTTCTTAGTAAAAGTAGAATGAACTTCTATGAATCAATGTAAAATAAAAGATAAATATATAGAAAATTGAAGTTATGTTTTGATAGATAAAACAAAACAAGATATATCTAAAAAAGAACCATTTTTATTTGTAGTTTGATGAACTGCTACTATAAAAGTTCCAAAAAAAGAACAAGATTATTTATATCTTGTTCCACAATCTTCAGATAATATTCATAAGCCGATTATTTTATCTTGAGATGATGAATTTTATGTTAATTGACAAGTTATTGATGTATTCAACTTCTAGATTGTTTTTTATGTGTTTTTTTAATATCTTTTACATAACTATTTTCATTTATTTTAGAAAAATATTTATTTTTTAATAATTCTTTTATAGTATTTGGTCAGGTATTGTATGAAGCTACTATAATATCTCTTTTTAATTCTATAGGTAGGGAGTATTTTGAGAATATTTCTTCCAAAATAATTAAATAATTTATTATAAATTTTATATTATTTTTTGGTTCATATAACTCAGTTTCTATTCATGATATATTTCAATTATTATCTATTTTTATATTTTTTGAAATTTTAAATAAATTTTCTTTTGTAATCAAAAAATCTCAAGGATTTCAGTCTTTTTGTACTTTACTTTCATTTAATTTTAGTATTTCACTTATAGTTTGAATAGCTAATTGTCATAGTCATCTTGCTTGTGTAGGAGATATAGCATTTGGATTGAATTTTGATTCTTTTGCTATTATGGAGTATATTAATTTTTCATCTATTACACTTCATATAGGTATAAAAGAGCATAAGTTTTTTATATAATCTCAATAAATACTTCTTATATTTTCTTCATTTATATTGTCTTTATAGTCTAAAGTTTTTGCTATGTGTATATAATCAAATATCTGATTATTATTTGTTTTTAAATTTATATTTTTTATAGGTTTTATTAAATATCAGTTTAATATAGTAGTTTTTCAATATTCTTCTCAAGAAAATATAGAAGAAAAATTGTCTTGAGGATTTATTCTAGAAACTATATCAAAATAATTTAATTTAGCTTTTTTTCAATTATTTTCTAAGAATTCTTTGTTTTTAATAACTTCACAATATTTGAATTCATTTGGTATTATATCATCTAGTCTTGTTATTTTTTCTATTTCTTTATTTGGAAAAGATATTTCATAATATCAATTATCTTGTTTTTTTGTTATTATTTCAAATCTTTTGTTTTTTTCTAGTTTTAAAAAATTTTCTAAAGAAATATTTTTATTTTCATTGTTTTCTTTTATATTTTTATTTTTTGATTTTTCTTTTAATTTAGTTTCATCTATATTATTTGTTTTTGTTAGAATTATTTTTTGATTTTGAGTTAAATCTATAAGTCATAATTCTACCTCTTTTATATTTCAATTATTTTTTTCTTTTACTAATTCTTCTTTTTTTTCAACTAGATTTTCTTTTTCATTTTTCTTTATTTTTATTTCCTCATTATTTGGTATTTCTTTATTATTATTTTCAGTTTTTTTTGTTTCTTCTTTTGTTGATACATCTATTTTTTTTATAGGATTTTCATTTTTAATTTTTTCAGGTTTTATAATATCTTCTGATTTTTTCTGATTATTATTTTTTATTTTAGGAGTTAGTTTAATAGTATTGTATTTATTTCATTTTTTTATTATCAATTTATCATTTGTAAAAAATATTTTGTCTCAAGGATTTATACTTATTCAACTTAATTCATCTGCACTAAGGGGAAGATGATTTGCACTTTTAGAATGTTCATAAACTATTCTCCATATATTTTCACCATTTTTTACTTCATATCATAAATCATTTTCTAAAATACTTGTTTCTAATTTTGTTAATCATGATATAGTTTCTTTATTTATCTTTTTATCTATTTCTATAGGTGACTCTTTTTTTTCTTCATAAGATGATTTTATATCTTTTTTTTCCATATTTTTATTTAAAATATATTTCTAAAATTTTATCATATTTTTTTATTTTTTGCAAAAAATTGATTTATAATTAAAATAAAACTGTTTATTTATATTTTAATATTTTTTTATGATTTGATTGTCAGATAAAAATGCTATATCAGTAAAACCTCTTAAAAAAACTTATAATATTTGAGGTAAAAATATTACTTTTGAAACATGAAAATTATGACTTTTAGCAGACTGAGCTTTGACTATTAGTGATGATTTTTGAAATGTTTTATTTGTAACAGTTTGAGTAAAACAAGAATGAGTAAATGAAAAAGCAGATTTTTTTCCTTTAGTTGTAGACTATACTGAAAAATTTTATGCTACTTGAAAAATATGATGAAATAGATTTGCAAAAAGGGAAGCACGTCCTAGTGAACGAGCAATACTTACTTCTAGACTTATAGATAGACCTATAAGACCTATGTTTCCAAAATGATATATAAATGATACTCAAATAATAGTTACAGCTTTATCTTCTTCAAATGAATCAGATATGTGATTTTTAGGTATTTCATGATCTTCTTTTGCTCTTATGATGAGTTGAAGTCCTTTTGAATGACCTGTTTCTTGAGTTAAAGTTATTTGTGATGAAAATGAAAATTTTATTTTTGATCCTACTTTTGAACAAGAAAAGCAAGCTAAACTTAATTTAATAGTTGCTTGAACTATTGATGCTATAACTATGGTTGAATCTTGAAGTAAAGAAATATCTCAAGATTTAATGTTAAAATGACTTGAATTTGCTTTTGATATAATTAAACAATTTTGTAAAGCTCAAAATGATTTTATAAATGAATATAAAAATATTTTTTCTATACCTGAAATAAAATGTTTTTTTTCAGAATCAAATGATGAATTATATGATTTAGTTTCATCTTATCTTACAGAAGAAAAACTTGAAGTTTTATATGGTTTATGAAAAAAAGATTTTCATAATGCTTTATTGAAATTGGAAGAAGAAGTTAGAGATTTTTTAACTAATTCTTGACTATGAGATTCTCAAGATGAATGACAAATAAAAGAAGTTTGTTCTATTTGAGAAGAACAAAATCTAACATGACTTTCAGAAGCTATTTATAAAAGAGTTAAAAAAGTAATGAGAAAAAATGTTTTAGAAAATAATAAAAGATTAGACTTGAGAAAATTAGATGAAGTTAGACAAGTAAAAACAGAAGTTTGAGTTTTACCTAGAACTCATTGAACTTGATTATTTCAAAGATGAATGACTCAAATACTATCAATAACTACTTTATGATGACCTGATGATATACAAATAATTGATGATATGTATGAAGAAACTTCAAAAAGATATATTCATCATTATAATTTTCCTCCATATTCTGTTTGAGAAGTTAGGCCTCTTAGATGAGTTGGTAGAAGAGAAGTATGACATGGTAAATTAGCTGAGAGAGCTTTGGAAGCAGTTTTACCTACAGAAGAAGAATTTCCATATATGATAAGAGTAGTTTCAGAAACTATGACTTGTAATGGTTCTAGTTCTATGGCATCTGTTTGTTGATCTAGTTTATCTCTGATGAATGCTTGAGTTCCTATTAAAAACCCAGTTGCATGAGTAGCTATGTGAATGATTTATGATGAGGAAACTTGAGTTTATAAAATACTTTCAGATATACAAGCTCAAGAAGATTTTTTGGGAGATATGGATTTTAAAGTAGCAATGACTCCAGTTTGAATAACTGCTATGCAACTTGATGTTAAGATAAAATGATTAAGTATGAATGTTTTTAGAGAAGTTTTTACTCAAGCTAGAAAATCTATAGATTATATACTTGAAGAAATGTCTAAATCTATAAGTAAACCAGCTTCATCAATATCACCTTATGCTCCACTTATAAAAAATATTTCTATACCAGTAGAAAAAATAAGAGAAGTTATAGGTAAATGATGAGAAAATGTTCAAAGAATGGAAAAAAGCTACAATGTAAAAATATCGATAGCTGATGATTGAATAACTACTATAACAGCAAAAACAAGTGAGTGATGACAAAAAGCTATAGATGAAATATTAGCTTTTGTATGGGAACCAGAAGTATGATATAAATGAGTTTGAAAAGTTGTTAAAATAATAGATTGAACTTGAGCTATAGTTGAATTTAGCTGAAAAACTTGAATGATTCATATATCTAAACTTGATGCAAAAAGAGTAGTAAAAGTTGAAGATATTGTAAAATTAGATGATTTAGTTGAGTTTGAAGTAATAGAAATAAATAAAGAAAAATGAAAAATTTGACTTAAAAGAAAATTTGATCCATTACCACCAACAGAACCAATTGTATCTACTGAAGTGAAAACTGAAGAAATAAAAAATTAGAGTTTTAACTCTAATTTTTTATAAAAAAAGTAAACTATTTTATAGTTTACTTAAAATACTTTAACTAAAATGAGAAAAATATTCTTTAGTTACAATACTAAAATCTCTTAATAATATATCTAAACTCCTTGATATTGATAAATCATTTAGAGTTTTTTTATATCTATTTTTTATATCTGTTAAACTAAGAGAAGTGTTGTTTACAAGCAAAAAAGATCTTTTTGATATTTTTAATAAAATATCAAACTTTTGTATCGTCCCACTCAAATCCGACCATTTGAAAAGACTAAGAGATGATATACTAAAGAGCAAAACAAGTCAAAAAAATAGATTAAAATTTTTTCTAAAATTCA
>CAZIGU010000039.1:1463-7638 GCA_964538545.1 uncultured Candidatus Peribacteria bacterium | reverse complement strand
TTAGAAAAAACAGATGATTTATGATTAGTTGCAGAAGTTTATGATAGTATAAAACATTTAATAGATGAAAAAACACTTATAATTGATAAAATAAATATCTATCTTATTAGAAATAAGAATATAAATTATATAAAAAATAGTTTAAAAAAATGACTTTTTGATGATAATTTAACAAAAGAATTACTTAAAAGTTATTTATGAGAAGAAAGCTTATTGAATAAAAGGAGTTTAATAATTAAAATCAATAATTATAAAAATAAAAATAAACCTATAAATTATATAAAAAATAAGCTTATAGAAAGAAAAGAAGATGAAAAAAAGTTTTAGAATGTATTGAAGAGGTTTTTTGACTTGATGATAATGAAAATTTAAAAAATGAAATAGATAAATTAAGTAAAAAAATTTAGACAAGAATAAAATAATTCAAAAACTTTTATTCAAATGATTTAATTATCGAGATATAAAAAATATACTAAATTAATTTAGTATATTTTTTTGTATTGTTGTTTTCTAGTTCAAATAATTATTTTTACTTTTACTATTTTTAATACTTTCTTTACTTGTTAATAATTTATTATTTCAATTAAATAATATAATAAAAATTAATTTTTTACTTTTCACTCAAATGTTATATTTCATACAACTTATTTATATTATTTCCTTAAAAAAACTAAACTTGATTTTACTTCAAAAAATATTATAAAATAAGATATCTTATTTTATAAAAAATCAAATGAAAAAAATCCTTGTATGACTTTCATGATGAGTAGATAGTGCAGTGTCAGCTTATTTATTAAAAAATCAGTGATATGATATCACAGTATGATTTATGATAAATTATTTAGATGAAACAAACCCAAATTGTTCTACAAAAATAGACTTAGAAGTAGCTCGTGAAGTTGCTTCATATCTTGATATTCCTTTTTTTACTTTTGATTATAGGGAAGAGTACGAACAAAAAGTCCTTAATTATATGTATGAATGATACAAAAAATGAATTACTCCAAACCCTGATATCATGTGTAATAGTGAGGTAAAATTTAAATTATTTTTAAATGAAGCACTTTCATATTGATTTGATTGAGTTGCAACAGGACATTATGCTCAAATAATAGATAATTCCTGAATAAAATTTTTAAAAAAATGAATAGATGAAAATAAAGACCAAACATATTTTTTAGCTTGATTATCTCAAGAACAATTGTCAAAATCTATTTTTCCTATATGAAATATGAAAAAAGAAGAAGTTAGAATACTTGCAAATCAAATCTGACTTCCAAATGCAAATAGAAAAGATAGCCAATGAATATGTTTTGTTTGAAAAGTTGATTTAACTAAATTTTTAGAACAAAAAATAAAACATAAAATATGAAATATTATAGATACTTCTTGAAAAGTTTTATGAACTCATAAATGAGTCTTTTACTATACTATATGACAAAGGAAATGACTTGACTTATGATGATTAAAAAAACCAGTTTTTGTTATTAAAAAAGATATTGTAAACAATATTTTAGTAGTTTGAACAGATGAAGATATAAGTTTATATTCAAATAAACTTATTATGTCAAATATAAATTTTTTATCAAATCAAGCAACTTTCCCATTTTATTGAAAAGCAAAAATCAGATACAGACAACAAGATCAAGAATGTATAGTAAATAAAATAAATGATGATGATTATGAAGTTGCTTTTAGTTCTTCTCAAAGAGCAGTAGCTCCATGACAAATATGTGCAGTATATGATCAAAATGATTTCCTACTTTTTAGTTGAATAATAAAATAAGTCTAAACTTTAAGTTTAGACTTATTTTATTAAATTTTTCTTTCTTTTATTTCATCAACTAAATTATTTCTAAATTCTTCAAAAGATATAGTAAATTGTTCTTTAGTTCTTACATTTCTAACAGATACAGTATTATTTTGCACTTCTTGTTCTCATATAATTATTATGTAATTGTATTTATTAGTTTCAGCATTTCTTATTTTTTTATTGAAAGAATCAGAAGAAAAATCTATTTTAGATCTTATATTTTCACTTTTTAATTCCAAGTCTATTTTTTTAGCATAATCATCAAATATTTCATTAACACTTACTATACATACTTGTCTTGGAGACATCCATACAGGAAATAATCAAGCAAAATGTTCTATTATAATTCACATAAATCTTTCTAAAGAACCTGAAATAGCTCTATGAATAACAACCGGTCTTTCTTCTTCTCAAGCTTCATTTGTAAAACTTAGTTTAAATCTTTCAGGTAAATTGAAATCACATTGAATAGTTGCTAATTGCCATTCTCTTCATAAACAGTCTTTAAACATAAAATCAAGTTTTGGTCAGTAAAAAGCAGCTTCTCAAGGCATTCTTTTGTATGGTAAATTATTTGCAATTGCAGCTTCTTCCAAAGCACTTTCAGCTTTTTGCCATACTTCATCATTTCATAAATATTTACTTTTATCTTCATCGTCTCTTACAGACAAAGAAACCCAATAGCTATCAAGTAATCACATAGTTGAGTAAAATTCTTTTATTATATCAGTAACAGTTTTTACTTCATCTTTTATTTGATTTACTCTACAAAATAAATGTCAGTCATCTTGAGTTATTCATCTTACTCTTGTTAATCAAGATAATTGTCAAGTTTTTTCATCTCTATAAACAGTTGCTGGTTCAAAATATCTAACAGGCATATCTCTATAAGAAAATTGATTATCAGCAAATATTTGCATATGATGAGGACAGTTCATAGGTTTTAGATGAAATTTTTCTTTTGAAGTTCATCAATAAACTGAAAACATATCTTCCAAATAATGCCCAGCATGTCAAGAAGTAACATATAAATCCTCTTTAGCTAAATGAGGACACCAAACTCTTTCATATCATTTGTTTTTATGTAATTCCCATAAATAATCTTCAATAGCTTTTCTAACAACCATTCAGGCAGGTTGCATAAGAGGAAGTCAAGCTCAAACAAGTTCAGAAATAGTAAATAATTTTAGTTTTTTACCAAGTACTCTATGATCTCTTTTTTTTGCTTCTTCCATCATTTTTACATAACTATCAAGTTCTTCAGGAGTTTCAAAAGCAAGTCCATAAATACGAGTAAGCATTTTATTGTTTGCATCTCATTTCCAATAAGCTCAAGCAATTTTTTCTATTTTAAAAGCATTTTGATTTATTTTATTTGTGTTATTTACATGAGGACCAGAGCACATATCTATAAAAGATATTGTTCAATTTTGTAAAGTATTTTTATAAAAACTTATTTTTTCAAATCATTTTTCAAATAATTCATCACACATTTCTATTTTATAGTCTTCATTTTGATTTACCAAATATTCTCTAGCTTCTTTATAATCTAAATCATATTGTTCAAAAACTTGATTTTGTTTTATTATTTGTTTCATTTTTTTCTCTATTTCTTTTAGATTTTCTTCTTTCAATTCAATATCTCAAAAATCAAAATCATAATAAAATCAATTATCTATACTAGGTCAAATAGCCATTTTAACATCATTTCAGTAAATACTTTTTATAGCTTGAGCCATAATATGACTCAAAGAGTGTCTTATAGTAGATATTTCCATATTTTAAAAAATTAAATAAATAAAAAACTCACCACTATATAAGATGGAGAGTTTTAGTTTTGCAAAACAAAAAACCTTACTTATATAGTAGGAATTAAAAATAAAATTAAGGTTTCAAGTAGTGCTAGCCTCATATGTGCTTTTTTAAAAATAACTTATTTAGTATATCAAAAAAATATAAATGTCAAAAATTTTTTACATTTATATAAAAATTATATAATCCAAACGTCTGTTTTTTATAAATAAAATATGAAAGGAGTTTTTAAATGGACGAAAGAAAAATAAAATTTATTCTCAACTATGATTTTCCTTTAGAAGTAAAGGAAAAATTCATACAAGAATTTGATTTTAAAGATTTATATGGAGTTATTGAATTAGGATTAAAAGAATTTTATCTAGCTAGTCTTTGTGCTATTTATAAGAGAAAATCTATTGATATACCAAATACTATTGTTGATAAATTATGACATATTCATATTTTTGATACAAAAGAGTATGATGATTTTTTTCATTTAGCTTTTGGTTGTAAATTACATCACAAAATATATCCTTCAAATACTTCATGAGATACAAAAAGTGAGAATTATGCAAATTTGCTTGCTTGTTTAGATGAGATTTCAAATAGTTTATATATTTGTTCTCTTAGTATAAGCAATAATTTTGGTAAAATATTATTATCAACACCAAATGAATTGAGATACAATTCATTTAAAAAAAATACTTTAGAATATCCAAATAGTATACAAGATTTAACATCTTTTTATATGATTTTATATTCTTTTACTCAAACATCTAGTATTGATTCTTCCTCAAATAACTTTCATTCATCTTCATGTGGTGGTAGTTGTTCTTCTGGAAGTAGTTGTGGTGGAGGTATGTAATAATATTATATTTGAAACACACACTTTTTGTGTGTTTTTATATTTTTTTGCTTTTTTTTATATTTTTTGATATAATAAAAAAGTTATTATTAATTAATTTACATAAAATGTCTGAAATACAAGTTTTTAATACATTAAAACATCCAAATTCATATTGACCGTTTCTATCTATAGAATGAAAAGATGTTATGATTGAGTATTTTGATCAAAATACTCAAAAAAGAATAAAAGAAACTATGATATCATATATATCAAAAAATAATTCTAAAATATTACAAGATTTAGAATATTATAAAAATAAATGATTTTATCCTGTTTGTTCTAGATTTGTTTGAGAAGATTATCCAGATTATTACAAAGCATTTTGTGAGCTTGAATCTTCTAAAATCAATTCTTGACAGGAAGTATCAATAATATTAGAACCAACTAAATTAAATCCAAAAATAGAAATAATATGTATAAAAATTTATTTTTGAATTTCAAATCAAACTTCTGAAACAGTTTTTAGTTTTAGAGAAATTATAAGAAATATTTTATCAAATAAAGATATATAAATATGAATATAAAAGATATATTATTATTAGCATTAGAAAAAAATGCTTCAGATATAATTATAACATCTTTAGTAAAACCTAGTTTAAAAATAAATTGAGAAGTTTATTTTTTAGAAGATCTTCACGATATATCTTACAATGAATCCAAAGAATTAGTTTTATCTATAATGAATGAATGACAAAAAAACAAATTTTTATCTACTTTAGAACTTGATTTCTCAATAGAGTTGAAATGATATGCTAGATTTAGAGTAAATGCTTTTAGTCAGAGAAATTGATTTTGAATGGTTTTAAGGCCTGTAAAAACAGAAATCCCAGAGTTTGATAATCTTTTGTTACCAGAAGTTATAAAAAACTTTTCTCATAAAAAAAATTGACTTGTTCTTATAACTTGATCAGTTTGAAGTGGTAAAACTACTACTTTAGCATCAATTATAGATCTTATAAATACAAATTATTCTAAACATATTATAACTGTTGAAGATCCAATAGAGTTTATACATAAAAATAAAAAATCCATAATTGAACAAAGGGAGATATGATCTCATAGTGTTAGTTTTGATAATGCTCTTAAATATGCTCTTAGACAAGCTCCTGATGTAATCATGATATGAGAGATGAGAGATTTAGAGACTTTTAGACTAGCTCTTCGTGCTCGAGAAACTTGAAATTTAGTTTTTGCTACACTTCATACTTCATGACGAGCTAGAACAGTTTCTAGAATAATAGATATGTTCCCATGAGATGAAAAATCTCAAATAAAACAACAATTATCAGAATCTCTTTTATGAGTAGTTTGGCAACAGCTTATAAAAAATAGAGATAACTCTTCAAGAGTTGTAGCTACAGAAGTGCTTATAAATAATACTTCAATATCAAATATGATAAGAAAAGATCAAACTCATCAGATACAAAATGCTATAGAGACTTGAAAAGAATATGGTATGATAACTATGAAAGAATCTATTAGTGATTTATATAGTAAATGACATATAGATGAAGAAACATTTTCTTATTATTCATCTTTACTTGAAGAAATATCTATATAAAAACAAAAAATATCCAATTTTTGGATATTTTTTATATTTTTAATTCTTTTTCAAGTATTTTTATTTTCAAGTTATCACCCTTATACTCTTCTTCCTCTTC
>CAZIGU010000039.1:0-1453 GCA_964538545.1 uncultured Candidatus Peribacteria bacterium | reverse complement strand
ATTTTTATTTTATCTTCACGTGTTGGAAGCATTTTTTTGATATAATTTAGTAATTTTTTTAATAATTTTTTATCTATATGTTTCAAAAAATCAACTCAATTTATTTCTCATTTTAGATATTCTTCTGCTAAATCTCATAATATATTCATTCATTCAAATCATATATTTTTATACATATATATAACAATAGGTGATTTAGAAATATCAAAAATTATTTTTTTCAGATTTATTCAATTTAAAACTATATTATCTATTTCATGAGAATTATCTATCTTTTTTTTATCTACTAAATAATCTTCTAGTCTCATAGTTTTTTCGTCTAATTCTCACATAAAATAACTCATCAAAGTATCTCATCATGTTTTTAATGCAATAGAATCAAGTATAGAAATAGGTATAAGTTTAAATTTTAAAAAATACTTAGCATTTAATATATTTTTTATTATATTTAACATCATTTTTTCATATTCACTATCTTTAGGGTGATTATCATATCTATTTATAATATAGTTAAATTTAATATTTTTAAAAAATATATAGGTTTTAAAAATAGAGTTTTTATAATCAGATACTTTATATATAGCTCTATTTCTTAAAGAAGGATTATTTTCAGGGAGAAGTTTCCAAGTTCATTCTAAAAAATCTCATAATTCTTCTTCATAAAACGAAGATACATCATTATTTGCTATCATTATACTATTTTTAATAATTTTTTCAGTATTTAAATTTATATTATATCTATATATTATTTTTATAAGTTTTTCTTCAGTATATTTCACATAATTAGCTCTAAAAGGAATAGTTGCTTCTATCATAGTTATCAGTTCTATGAAGTCATTTATTTTAAGTTTTTCTCATACATGTTTGTATGCAATAAAAGCACTAAGTATTTCATTTAGTCATCAAAATATGTTTAATTTATTATTGTTTTTAAATCAAAATATATCAAGAATTATATTTAATCTTTGGTTGCTTTTTAATTCTTTTTCATCAATATTTAAATAAATATCAACTTTATCAATTTTTATATAATCTTTTAATAATTCGTATAATTTTTCATTTAATTTTTGATAAATTTGAAAATATACTATATCATGGTATATAGCAGCTAAATTATTTACATTATTTTTTTCTATAATTAAATCAAATATATGTCACATATTATGATAATATCTATGTTCTTCAGACATATTTTCATATATAAATATAGAGTATTCTTCTATTATTTCTTCATTTAATCATAGGTTAAGTCAAGCATTTATTTCATAAAATAAGTCAATAAGTTTATGTAATTTTCATTTTGGTTTATTCATAAATATTTAATTTTATATTTACATACGCGGTATTATTTTTTTTATCTTTTACATAAACTTTTTCTTTTTTAATAGAAAAATCACTTCCTAATGTAGGAATATAATTTTCTTGAAATGTATTATCTACATATTTTCGTATT
>CAZIGU010000038.1:0-7773 GCA_964538545.1 uncultured Candidatus Peribacteria bacterium | reverse complement strand
AACCAGTTATAACTACTGAAAATAATAATACAACAAACTCTTTTCAAAAAGAAGATTTTATATCAAAACTTAAATTATTAAAAGCTAAAGGTTCTCTTACTATGTCTCTTAGATGAAGTGATATATATATTCAAAATGATGAATTGATTATAAAAACATCTACTTCTATACATATAAAACAAATCCGAAATCAAGAATCTTTATCTCTTATGAATCAAGTTTTGACTGATTTATGATATGATTTAAAAATTAAAGTAATATAAAAATGTATGCAATTGTTATTCCTTTTGATAGAAGCATAGATGATATTTGATTTTATTATAAAATATGAGATTTATTTGTTAAACCTTGAATGATGGTTAAAATACCTTTTTCTAAAACAGAAATCTATTGATTAGTTTGAGAAATAACGACAGGAACAAATATAAATGATAAAAAAATAAAATATATAAAAGAAGTTTTATACAATTGAAATATATTTTTATCAAAAGAGCAGATAAAAGTATTGTATTATATATCTTCAAAATATTACAATTTAGTTCATAATTCTCTATCTTTATTTATTCCTTCAAATTTAAAAAATAAAATTTTAAAAAATAAATTCAATTTTTCAATACAAGATATAAATTATTCATATAATAATGATAAAATTTTAAGAGAAAAACAAAATCAAATTTTTTTAGATATATTAAACAGTGATAAAAAATATTTTTTACTATATTGAGAAACTTGAACTTGAAAAACAGAAATATATATAAATTTGATTAAAAAAAATCTAGATTTATGAAAACAATCACTTTTACTTGTTCCAGAAATCATACTTACAAATCAGATATATGATAGAATAAAAAAAGTATTTTGAGATGAAGTTTTAGTTATAAATTCTTCTATTTCTACAAGTAAAAAATCTTTATATTGGGAACAAATATATTCTTGAAAAGCAAAAATAATAGTATGAACTAGATCGGCAATATTTTATCCATATAAAAATTTATGAATTATTATAGTAGATGAAGAACATGATAATAGTTATATTTCAGATATGCAGATAAGATATGACTCTATAGATGTATTATATTTTTATAATCAATTACTACAATCTAAATTAGTTTTATGATCTTGAACTCCAAAAATAAATCATATGTATGAACGATTAAAATGAAAATATGAAATTAAATATTTACTAAAATAAGACCATATATGGTCTTATTTTTTTACTTAACAATATCTTTAGTTTTTCCTCTTCATTTAAACTCTATTTCTATAGGAGTTCATGCAAATCAGAAATTATCTCTTATTTTATTTTCTAAATATCTTTTATAAGAAAAATGAAAATGTTCAGGATTGTTAACACTTATCATAAATTTTGGAGGATTTATATCTACTTGACTTCAATAATATATTTTTGGTTTATGAGCTTTTCTATTTCAAGTAGGTGGATGTTTTAAAACAGCTTGTTCTAAGAAGTTATTTATAACACTTGTTTTTACTCTTTTTTGTCTTTCAGAATTTATAGTTATAGCTTCTTTTAATATTTCATCTATTCTTTTTTTCTCTACAGCAGATGTGAAAACTACTGATACCCAAGGTAAAAAATCAAATTTTTCATTTAAATAAGTCAAATACCTTCACATAATTTTTTCTTTATCTACACTCTCTTTTCCTAATACTAAATCCCATTTATTTATTATTATAATAATTCATTTTTTTTCTTCTAAAACACTTGAAATTATAGATAAATCTTGAGAATTGATTCATTCTAATCAATCTATAACTACACATACTATATTTGATCTTTTTATAGATCTTTCAGTTCTTATAACAGACCAATTTTCTATATTTCCAACTCATACTTTTGACAATCTTCTTATTCATGCTGTATCTATAAGAACAAATTTTTGATTTTCAAAATTAAATTTTGTATCTATGCTATCTCTTGTAGTTCAAGACATATCTTTTACCATAACTCTATCTTTTCAAACTATGGCATTAAGTAAAGATGACTTTCAAACATTTGGTCTTCAAACTAAAGCTAATTTTATATAATCATCACCTATTTCTTCTGCATATTCATTTAATCATTTTTCTTTTAATATTTTAGCTATAGCTTGTTTAATTTTGTAAAATCATTTATGATGAGATGTGGAAATAGGGAAGAAGTAATCACTAAATCAAACTACAGGTAGACTATATGACTCCATTTCCATTTTTTCATTATCAGCTTTGTTGGCAACCAGTATAATTGTTTTATCTTTTATGTTTTTTCTTATCATTTTCAATATACTGTCATCTAGTGAATTGAAATTATTGTATTCTAAAAGCCAAATAAGTATATCACTATCAGTAATAGCTTTATTTGTTCTTTCTATTATATCTTTTGATATTTCATTATCTTTTGAGCTAAAATCAAGTCATCAACTATCACTTATTATATAACTAACTGTATTTTCTTCATCATTGTATTCATACTCTGAAATATCTCTAGTAGTTCAAGATTCATCAGAAACTATAGCTATTTTATGTCATACAAACATATTGAAAAAACTTGACTTTCCTACATTTGGCCTTCAAATAATTGTTATTTTTGGTAGCATTTCTTATTTTTTATAAATTAAATTGGCTTTATTATATAATCTTTTTGTTTTTTGCAAATAATAATAAAATAAAATTGTAAAAAAATATTTTTATATATAATTTTAAATATTTATTTTTTAATATTATTTATGGATAATAAACAAATTTATGAAAATTATCTAAAAAAGATAAAAGAAGTTTTAGAAAAAGATGATTTTAATTCTTTAGATTATATTTTAGAATATATTTACACTTCCTGAACACCAGATGATATTTTAGAAGAAATAGATGATATATTACATGAATCAACTCTTTATTTGGAACTAAAAGATAAAGATTATAAAGAAACAGCTCTTGAATTTATAAAAGAATATGAAATTTAATTTTTAATGATTTAACTATTGTTTATAATCCTAATAAATTAAGTAATTTAATAAACAAAATCAAAACAATCTTTTAATTTATGGAATAATCTAAAACAAAAAATTGATGAAAAAGATTTTAAAGAAATAAAAAATAGACTTAAGAGTCTCTTAAATCTATAAAATTACCATCCTGAAAATAAAATTTCATGAATCGATGGGAAACTCCAAAAGTAAATATATTATATTTAAAAACATTTAAAAAATAAATTTATTTATTAATTTTTTCAAAATATGCAATTTAAAAAAGTAAATCCAAAACAATCCTTTCCAGAACTTGAAAAAGAAATAATAAATTATTGGGAAGAAAATAATATCTTTAAAAAATCTATACAAAATAGAGAGTGATGTGAAGAATTCAATTTCTATGATTGACCTCCTTTTGCTACTTGAACACCACATTATTGACATATTTTAGCTTGAAGTATGAAAGACGTTATACCTAGATACCAAACTATGCTATGAAAAAAAGTAGATAGAAAATTTGGTTGGGATTGTCACTGATTGCCAATAGAATGAATAGTAGAAAAAAAATTGTGAATAAAATCAAAAAAACAAATAGATGAAGAAATTTGAGTTTTTAATTTCAATGAAACTTGTAGAGCAAACGTTTTTGAATATGTTGATGAATGGAAAAAAACAGTAAAAAGAATGTGAAGATGGGTAGATATGGAAAATGATTATAAAACTATGGATACAAATTTTATGGAATCTGTTTGGTGGGTTTTTAAACAATTATATGATAAATGACTTATATATGAAGACTATAGAGTAGTTCCTTATAGTGTTTGAATGTCTACACCTTTGTCAAATTTTGAAGTAAATCAATGATATAAAGACAAACAAGATAAAACTATGACAGTTAAATTTAAAGTAGTTTGAAGTGAAAATAAATATATTTTAGCTTGGACTACAACTCCATGGACTTTAGTAGCAAATTTATGACTTGCAGTTTGAAAGGATTTAGATTATAGTGAAATACTTGATAAAAAATCATGAGAAACTTATATTTTAGCAAACTCTAGAATATCAAGTTATTATAAATCAGAAGATGAATATTCTATAATAAGGACTTATAAATGAGCTTGTTTGGTATGATACAAATATGAACCTTTATTTTTAGATTTTCAAACTAAAAATGATTTACAAGAACTACCTCTTTGACAAAAATTTGATAAAAATACTTATTCAGTAGTTTTATGACATCATGTTAGTGATGATTCTTGAACTTGAATAGTTCATATAGCACCAGCGTATTGAGAAGATGATATGACTATTGCTCGTGAAAATAATCTATGATTTGTAGCACATATAGATGATAATTGATATACGTCAAATTTACTTCAAAATAATTGAGTTTTTGTTTTTGATTACAACGAAATAGCTATAAATGAAGTTAAACAAATGTGATTAGCTCTAAAAATAGAAACTATAAATCACTCTTATCCTCATTGTTGGAGAACAGATATTCCTCTTATATATAGAGCTATATCTGCTTGGTATGTAGATGTTGAGTCTATAAAAGACAAAATGCTAAAAGCAAATGAAAATATAAATTGGGTTCCATCAAATTTAAAATATTGAAGATTTTGAAAATGGCTTGAATGAGCTCGTGATTGGAATATTTCAAGAAATAGATATTGGTGATCAGCTCTTCCTATTTGGCAATCAGAAGATAAAAAACATAGAGTATGTATTTGAAGTATAAAAGAACTTTATGAACTAAATAAAGATTTTGGTCAAATAGAATTTAAAGATAATGAATATATTTATACTCAAACTTGACAAGAAGTAGATTTACATAAACATTTTGTTGATGAAATAAAACTAAAAGATCCAAAAGCTTGAGTAGAACTTAAAAGAATTCCTGAGGTGCTTGATTGTTGGTTTGAGAGTTGAGCTATGCCTTATGCATCAAAACATTACCCTTTTGAAAATAGTGAAAACTTCAAATTTCCAGCAGACTTTATAGCAGAGGGGATAGACCAAACTAGATGATGGTTTTATACATTGGTTGTTTTATCTCGAGCACTTTTTGATAAAAATCCATTTGAAAATGTTATAGTAAATTGAATAGTTTTAGCTGAAGATGGTAAAAAAATGTCAAAAAGACTTCAAAATTATACAGATCCAAATATACTTATGGACAAATTTTGAGCAGATGCTATGAGATTTTATCTTATGAATTCTCCGGTTGTTCAAGCAGAAGATTTGAGATTTAGTGATTCTTGAGTAGAAGAAGTTGTTAAAAAAGTTATTTTACCTTTATGGAATACTTATTATTTTTTTACTACTTATGCAAATATAGATAATTTTTCTTTTGAAGAATGAAATTTATTTTTTGTTAGACATGCAGAAAGTGAAACAAATAGTAAATGGGAAAAACATTGATGAAGTATTTCTTGAGCAGGGGATAATCCAAATTTAACAGAAAAATGAATAAATCAAGCAAAAAAAGCTTGAGAAAAACTTAGATTATCAAATACTAAAATAGATATTATTATATCTTCACCACTTATAAGAGCTCTGGATACAGCCAAATACATAGCTTCAGAAATACGATATACTGGTGAAATTATTTTAGAAGAATGATTAAAAGAACAAGATTATTCAGATTTTGAATGAAGAAGTCATCAAGAAATATCTACAGAATACAATATTGATGTAAATGATAAAAAAGAATTAAGAAGAATTTTTAAATCTTCAAAAGTAGAAAATTATTTTCAATTTCAAACTAGAGTTGAAAATACACTAAATGATATTTTAGAAAAATATAAATGAAAAAATATTTTACTTGTATGACATGCTTGAAGTGCAAGACCAGTATTTAAAAAATATTTAAATTTAGATATAGATTATGCACATCTTGAAATGCCAACAATAGAAAATGCAAAAGTAATATCTTTACCAAAATATCCTTTAGAAAATCCTCTTGATAAATGGATTTATTCAGAATTTAATAAATTAGTTTGAGAAATAACAAATTCTTTAAATAATTATAAATTAAATGAAGCATCAAAACCAATTACTATATTTTTAGATAATTTAACTAATTGGTATATCAGAAGATCAAGAAAAAGATTTTGGGATAATTGATTGACACAAGATAAACTTCAAGCATACAATACTTTGTGATTTATACTTAAAGAGGTATCAAAAGTTATAGCACCGTATATGCCTTTTTTATCAGAAAATATATATACTTCATTGACTTGAGATTTATCAGTACATCTTCAAACTTATCCTGAAAAATCAGATTTATTTATACTTAATGACTTAAATAAAGATTTTAAAATAACTCAAGATATTGTTTCTTTATGATTAAAAGCAAGAGTAAATATAAAACAAAGAGTTAGACAACCATTATCTTATATAAAAATACCATATAATTTAGATTCATATTATACAGATATTATAAAAGATGAATTAAATATAAAAGAAGTTATTATTTTTAAAAAAGATGAATTACCTCAAAAAATAGCTAAACCAAATGCTAGGCTTTTATGACCTAAGTTTTGATCATCTGTAAAAGATATATTACAACAAGCAAAATCTTGAAATTTTATAGAATTACCAAATTGAAATATAAAAGTTTTAGATTTTGAAATAGAAAAAACTGAATTTGAATTTGAATTTTTACAAAAAGATATTACACAAAATGAACATTTTGAAAGTGAATGAAACATAGTTATAGCTATAAATAAAGAAGTTACTAAAGAATTAAAAATAGAATGATTTGCTCGTGATATAGTAAGACATATTCAAGAATCTAGAAAAGAAGCAAATTATGATGTTCAAGATAGAATAAAAATTTATCTAGATATTCCATCAGAATATAAAGAGGTAATTGATTTATATTCTAATTATATTTGTGAAGAAACTCTTTCTAGTATAGAAAAACTAAATTCTTTTGATTTAGAAAAAGAAATAGATTTAGAAGAATTTAAAATAAAAATTCAATTGAAAAAATAAATAAAAAAGTTATACTTAAAAATAAGTATAACTTTTTTATTACTAATTTTTTAAAAAATGATAAAAAAAATATTTATAACCATATTTATATTTGTTTTTATATTATTTATACCTACTATTATTTTCACATTTTCATGAATTATACAAAAAAATACTAACAATTTTTTATATACTATTCAATTTGATAAATTCTTATTAAATTATTTTCCAGAAAATATTTTAGTAAATAAAAGAATATGAGATTATTATTATAAACTATGAGAATACAATAAAGCATTAGATTATTATTCAAAAATTAAGTGTAATGATGATGAAAAATGTTTTAATTTGTATCATAATTCATGAAATACATTTTATTATATATGAAAAACTATAGATAATAAAATGATTAAAATATCAGATTATCAAAAATCTGTAAATACATATCTAAAAGCTCTAAGTATAAAAAAAGATGAAGAAACTCTAAAAAATTATGAATTTGTTGTGAGTGAATTAGAAAAACTTTTAAAAAAAGAAGAAAATAACAAACAAAATCAATCTCAAAAAGATGAGAAAACTTCCAAAGATAATTCTAGCAATTCCTCTAAAGAACAATCTCAGAAACAAGAACAACAAGAACAACAAAACTCTCAATCTCAAGAAAATATATGACAAAAACAACCTACTCTTAAAATACAAGAACAAAAAGATTATAGTATATCGGAGCAAGAAAAACAAGAAATAGAAAATTATTTAAAAGAATTAAAAGAAGAAGAAAAACAAAATATGTTTTTAAATAAACCAAAACAGCAAGAAACTATACAAG
>CAZIGU010000037.1:0-8250 GCA_964538545.1 uncultured Candidatus Peribacteria bacterium | reverse complement strand
CTAAATATCCAAGAGAATATTATATTTTTTGAATTTTTTGAATATTTCTTATGATAATAATTTATAATCTTTTTTCTTTTACAGTTATAAATCATGATTATTATAAAAATCTAGCAATACAACAACAAACATCAAAAACAAAAAATGAAGTTCCTAGATGAAATATATATTCAAATAATTCAAATATAATTGCGACAACTGTGAGTCTAGATGATCTAGCTATAGATCCAGCTTTGGAATGAAATAAAGAAAAATTGACTATATTTTTAAGAGATATAGTTTTTGAAGAAATTTGTTATTTACAATCAAAAGAAAAATGTAAAAATAATTTAGAAAAATTTTTGCAGGTATTATCTTTAGATGATTTTAAATATGAAGATAATTATATAAAATCTAAAATACAAGAAAGAATATCTTCAAAAGTAAATCAGACTAAACTAACTCAAACTCTAATAACTCAAGAATTAACTAAAGAAGAAATATATGAATTGGAAAAACTAAATCTTAAATGATTGTATATAAATAAAACTAATTTATATGTTAATCCTGAAGAAATAGTAGATACTAATTTCTTTGCAGAAAAAATATACAATATTATATGATTTGATAAAAACGAATTATCTCACATAATAAGAAAAAGAGATTTAAGATATTCTTTAATATTAAATAAAATATCTATAACAGCTTCTGAAAAAATAAAAAATAAAATAAAAGAAGAAAAAGAATCTTTTAATAGATGATTTATAAAAAAAGAAGATTTAATATGAAATTTTATTATTTTATCTTCTGCTTGACACAGATACTATCCTGAAAAAGATTTATGAGCACAAATTATGGGTTTTGTAGATACTGAATGAAATTGAAGATATTGAATAGAATGATATTATGATAATATATTGAAATGAAAAGTTTGAAAAACTTATTCTAAAAAAGATATATTATGAAGACCTATAGATCCTATTTGAGAATATGAAAATATTGCTACTCCTTGAGCTGATATAACTCTAACAATAGATAGAAATATACAAAAAGCTGTTGAAGAAATAATAGATGAAGATTTAGCTTCTTATAGAGCAAATAGTATAAGTGTAGTTATAATGAATCCAAAAACTTGAGAAATACTAGCAATGGCTTCTAATCCTAGATTTGATCCAAATGATATTTGAGAAGTTTTTGAATTAGAAAAAGTGACTTACACAAAATACCCAAATCCTGCAACTGACTTGTTATGATACAGAGTTTTTGCTATAGATAATATAAAATGACAAGAGTTTTTATATAATTGAAAAAAAATATTATTAAGAGAACTACAAAGAGAAGAATATACAGATAATAGATTAGAAAAATTTGTATTTAAAAACAAAAAATGACCTTGAGTTTATAAAAATGATATTATCCAAGATTTATATGAACCTTGAAGTATATTTAAACCTATAGTTATGGCTCGAGCAATAGATAGTTGAGAAATAAATAGATTTGATATATATAAAGATGATTGATATGTAAAAATAGATAATTTCAAAATAAAAAACGTTTCTAGTCAATGTTTATGATATAAAACTTTTCAAAATGCTATGAATTATTCTTGTAATGTATGAATGATAAGAATAGCTCAAAAAATATGACCTTCTATTTTTTCAAAATATATAGAGAGTTTTTGATTATGAAAAAAAACTTGAATAGACTTAGAATGAGAAGTTTTTGGTAAACTTGTGCCTTATGAGAGATGGTCAAAAGCACAATTTTTTACAACTTCTTTTTGACAATGAATAACTGTAAATGTATTACAAATGGCTTCTGTATTTTCTACTTTAGCTAATTGATGAGTTTATTATAAACCTCAAATAGTAAAAAGTATAAAACTAGAAGACTGAAAAGAAATAATAAACTCTCCTATTGCAACTCATAGAGTAATAAAAGAATCCACTTCAAAAACTATGATAAAAGTACTTGTTGATTGAGTAAATAATTGAGTAGCAAAAAATGGTTGAGTAAAATGATATTCTATAGCCTGAAAAACTTGAACAGCTCAAATAGCTTATAAATGAAAATATGAATCTTGAGAAGCTTCAACTATGTGATTTTTTGCTTGATTTTGACCAGCAGAAGATCCAAAATTTGCAATGGTTGTAAAAATAGAAAGACCCAGATCTAGTATATATGGTTGAGAAACAGTTGCTAGAACTTTTTCAAAAATAGCTTCATATATGTTAAACTATTATAAAATACCTCCAAATACAAAATAACAAAGAAGAAATGAAAGAAAATGAAATAATTACAAGATTAAAAATATTAAGATTAATATTTTTAAATAAAATAAAAAGATTTGGCTTTAAATATGAAAATTCATAAAAACACTATAAATAATCTTGTTAAACTTTTTAAACTAAATAAACAAAACTGAGATATTGAAATATTAGAAAAACTAAGTGAATATAAAAATGATTTTCTCAAACAAAAATTTAGTTATTTAAAATCCAAATCTAGAAAACCTAAATCTAATAAATATTTTTTAGAAAAAGATATTGAAAATATTGTTATTGATATTTTTAATAATACTAATAAATGAGTTAGGTGAATTTATTTACTTCTTAAAAGAAAATATAAAAATAATACAGAGTTTTTATCTAAAATATCTATTTGAAAAATTAAATGAGTTTTTAAAAGAAATAATTTAAAATGTAAAAAAGTAAGAACATATAATAGAGAACATGGAAGTCTTTTTGATTTTCAAAACACTATGATTTTTTCTAGACTCTATGTTGATATTAAAAATTTAAAAAATAAAAATACTTTAAATAAATTAAGCTAAACTATTTAACTATAAATATAATTAATTATTTTAAAAAACTATATAAAAATAATAAATAAGAAATCAATTTAAATCATTTTAAAATAAACTTTTTTAAATATATATCTACAAAATTTAACTTTTGTTAATTTTTTATGTTTTCATTTTTTAAAAAAATTTTGTAGATTTTTCTAAAATCAAAACGATTAAAATTGTTTATTTTGTTATTACTAATTTTTTTAATATGCAAATAATTATATGAATATTATGATTATTAGCTTGAATATTGCTTTGATGAATTTTTATGTATTTTTATACAAAAAGTTGAAAGTTAAAAGAAATAGATGAAGCTAATAAAAAGAAAGATACTATTATCTCAGAGGCAAAAACAGAAGCTAAAGAAATAATTTATAAATCAGAAAAGGAAGCTAAAGATAATCTAGAAAAAGCTAAAAATGAAAGTAATGAGTTACTTAAAAAAGCTGAAAAACTCCAAGAAAGACTTCTGGAAAAAGAAGAAAAACTAGAAAATAAACTAGATGAAATAGCTAAAAAACAAGAAAGTATTTTACAAAAAGAAGAATCTCTTTCAAAAAAACAAGAAAGTATTTTACAAAAAGAAGCATCAATAGATGATAAATTAGCAAGTATTGCAAAATTATCTGTAGAAGAAGCTAGAGAAATGTTTTTGAATAATATAAAAAATAAGTATGAACAAGACCGATTAACTCAAATAGAAAAATATAAAAAATCTGTAGAAGAAAGAAAAAATGAAGTAGCAAGGGAAATAATTTTAAAATCTATCCAACAATATGCTTGAGATGTAACAAATGAAGTAACAACTACTTTGATACCATTGCCGAATGATGATTTAAAATGAAAACTTATATGAAAAGAATGAAGAAATATAGTAGCTTTTGAAAGAGCAACACAAGTAGCACTTATAATAGATGATACTCCTGAAACTGTTTTTATATCTGCTTTTGATTTATTTAAAAGATATATAGCTAAAAAATCTTTAGAAAGACTTTTAGAAGACGGTAGAATACAACCTGCTAGAATAGAAGAAATAGTTGAAAATACTATATTAGAAGCAAATATTTTATTAAAAGATATTTGAACAAAAACTCTTGATGAATTGAATATTTCTTGAATACCAGAAGATATAATCCCAATTATTTGAAAAATGAGATTTAGAACAAGTTATTGACAAAATATTTTAAAACATTCTCAAGAAGTAGCTTATATAGCTGAAAGTATAGCTCGTGATTTAAATCTAGATTCTTCTTTAGCTAAAAAATGATGACTTCTTCACGATATATGAAAAGCTTTAGATCATGATATAGAGTGAACTCATCCTGAAATATGAGGTAAATTAGCTAGAAAATACAATATGGACGAGAGAATAGTTGATATGATAGAAAATCATCATTGAGAACCTACTAGTATAAGTGTTTATGCACGAATAGTTCAAGTATCAGATGCTATAAGCTCTGTTAGACCTTGAGCTAGAAGAGAATCTATAGAACAATATGTGAAAAGAGTAAAAGAAATGGAAGCATTGGTTACTTCATTTACTTGAGTTAATAAAGCTTATGCTATAAGTGCTTGAAGAGAAATAAGAGTTTTTGTCGATGCAGAAACTGTTAGTGATTTTGAAGCTCAAGAAACTGCTAGGAATATAGCTTTAGAAATAGAACAAAAACTTAATTATCCTTGAGAAGTTAAAATAAATCTCATAAGAGAATTAAGAGTTATTCAATATGCTAAATAAAAAAAGTCTTTCTTTTTAAGAAAGACTTTTTTATATTTTAGTTATAGGAGCTAGTTCTATATTCATTTTTTTTGTTCATCATATAGAAAAATATATCTCAGCTATATTTCAATTTAGAGTTCTTATAATTCAATCTCAAAATTTGTGATGATTTATTTTATCTCATATATTAAAAATTGAAATATCATTTTTAGATGTATTTTTGATTTTATTTATTACACTATTTCAAGAAGATTGTATATTAAAATCATTTCAAAAAGAAAAACTTGATTTTGGAGTTATATAATCTTGAGTAAATTCTTTTGGTATTTCATCAAAGAATCTTGAAGGTAAATTTGAAGAATAATTTCAAAAAGCATATCTAGATGATGCTTTAGATAAAAATAATTTGTTTTTTGCTCTAGTCATAGCAACATACATAAGTCTTCTTTCTTCTTCTAATTCTTTGATTTCAGAAATACTACGAGAATGAGGAAAAATAGATTCTTCTAATCAACATATAAAAACATTTTCAAATTCTAATCATTTTGAAGTATGAACTGTCATTAAACTTACAAAATCATTTTCATCATTTTTATCTTGATCTGTTAAAAGTGAAATTTCTTCTAAAAAGATACTTAAACTTTCTTTTGGTTCTAATCAAGAATAATTTGAAGCTAAGTTTTTTAACTCTTCTATATTATCTATTTTAGAGTCTATTTCTTCTTTAGAATATTCTGTTTTTAGATATTCTATATATCATATTTTTTCAATTATATAATACAATAATTCAAAAACATTTTTAGTATTTGTTTGTCATATAAAATCTTTCAATAACTCATAAAAATAAAAAATAGATTTTTTAGCTTGCGGTCATAAATCATCTACTTCATCAATATTTTGAAGTATATCAAGATAATTTAATCAAAAATCTTTTTTAGCATTATCAATAATTTCTATACTTTTATCTCATATCTTACGACTAGGAGTATTTATGATTCTTTTTAGTGATATTTCATCATTTGGATTAAAAATAGTTTTTAGATAAGAAACTAAATCTTTTATCTCTTTTCTATCATAAAATTTTAATCATCAAATTATTTTATAAGGAATTGAGTTTGATATTAGATATTCTTCTATTTGACGAGATTGTCAATTTGTACGATACAATATAAGATTTTTTTTGTAAGGAGCTCATTCTTGAGATATTATTTTTGCTATTAAACTAGCTTCTAATCTATCATCTATAGCATCTATGATGGTTATTTTATCTCAAATTTCTTTTTGACTGAAAAGAGTTTTATCTATAGCAGTTTTGTTGTTTTTTATCAATTTATTTCGAGCATTTACTATAGTTTGTGTAGAACGATAATTTTGTTCTAGTTTTATAACTAAAGCATCTGGATAATCTTTTTTGAAATTCAATATATTTGACATATCTGCTCATCTAAAAGAATATATTGATTGCCAATCATCTCATACTACAGCTAAATTTCTATATTTAGAAGCAAGTAATTTGATTATATTGTATTGAACTGTATTTGTATCTTGATATTCATCAATCATAATATATTTATATTTTTCTTGATAATAATTAAGTATTTCAGGATTTTTTAATAATTCAAGAGCAAAAAGCAATATATCATCAAAATCTAGAGAATTATTTTTTTTAAGTCTTTCAAAATATAAATCATAAACCTTTGAAACTATTTCTTGTATGTGAGAGGAAATAGTTTTTTTATAATTTTCAGGTCAAATATTTGTATTTTTAGCATTTGATATATAAGAAGCGATTGCTCTGGGAATATATTTTTTATCATCTAACTTTAAATCTTCTTTTATAATAGATTTTATAATACTTAGTTTATCTTGTTCATCATATATTAAAAAATCTTTATTATATCAAGGTATATTATTTATTTTTTCTTTTAAAATCATAACTCAAATTGAGTGAAAAGTTCAAACCATTGGAAGTCATCTGTTTTGAAAAATACTTTTAGAATATTCTTTTTTCAATATATTTCAAAATCTATGTTTCATTTCTTGAGAAGCTTTGTTTGTAAATGTAACTGCCAAAATACTGTTTGGATCTATTTTTAAATCATTTATCATATGTTCTATTCTAGCAGTAAGAGTTGAAGTTTTTCCACTTCAAGCTCACGCTATTATTAGCATAGGTCAAGAAATATGATTTCTAGCTAAAAGTTGATTTTCATTTAACATTTTTATTTAGTTAATATATATTTTTGTAAAATTAAGTTTTTAGTATTTTCATCTATTCATTTAAGTTTGATAACATCTTGTATATGATTTAAAGATATAAAATTTAGTATTTTTTTTAGTTTTTCATCTGATATATGAGATAAATCTATTTTTCAGAAAATGTAATTTAGTTTTAAAATCAAAAAAAGTATTTTTTCTCAAGATATATTTTTGTAATCATTTAATATAAAAAATATATTATATATTTCTTTATATACAACATTTTTTGGAGTATTTTTAAAAACAAAATCTATCAAATATAAATAATTTGAAATAGCTTCAAAATCTTTATCTTTATAATTGAAATTGTTTATAATTTTTAAATTTTTTATATAGTTAACCATATTTTCTTTTTTGACATTTATTTCAAAATCTATGATGTTTCATATTTCTAGACTTTTTTTGATTTTGTCTTTTTTTGATTTTAAAAATAATCTTCCATAATCAATGGTAAAAATATCATAAAATATATCTTTATCTGTAAAAGAAATTTTTAAGATAACTCATTTTGTTTTAAATAGACTCATAATTTTATTTTATAAACATACTATCTCAAAAAGAGAAAAATCTAAAATTGTTATTTATAGCATATATATAAGCATTCATAATATTTTCATATCATCAAAAACTACAAACAAGCATAAGTAAAGTACTTTTTGGTAGATGAAAATTTGTTATAAGTCAATCTACAAACTTCCATTTATATCAAGGATATATAAAAATATCTGTATATTTTTCTCAAAAAGATAATTCTCATAAATCATTTGCAAAGCTCTCCAAAACTCTAACTGAAGTTGTTCAAACAGCTATTATTTTTTTTCATTCTTTTTTATATTTGTTTAGTCTTTTTGAAGTTTCTTCTTGTAAATATATATATTCTTTATGCATATAATGGTCTTTTATATTTTCAGTTTCTACTCATTTAAAAGTTCATACTCAAACATGAAGTAAAACTTCTTCTATAATAACTCATTTTTGTTTAAGTTTTTCTAAAATATCTTTTGTAAAATGAAGTCAAGCAGTTGGAGCTCGGGCACTTCAAGATTGTTTAGAATAAACTGTTTGGTATCTATCAAAATCTGATAATTTTTCTGTTATATATGGAGGCAAGGGGATATTTCATATATTATTTACTATATTTATAAATTCTTCTCATCATTTATCAAAATCTATATATCTTCACATTGAAGAAATTTCTAATATTTTTCATTTTAAACATATATTTTTATTTTCATCAAAAAATCTGATTTCTCTTCAAATTTTTAAATTTTTTCAAGGGTATCATATACATTCCCAAATATTGTCTTTTACATATTGATGTAAAAAAATTTCTATTTTTTTTATTTCATGTTTTCATTTATGATATATATCTATTTCTCAAAAAAGTCTTCGTTTAATTACTTTTGTTGTATTTATAACTAAAACATCATCTTCTCACAGATAT
>CAZIGU010000036.1:0-8742 GCA_964538545.1 uncultured Candidatus Peribacteria bacterium | reverse complement strand
AGTTTCTCTATTATCTTTCATCATATTTTTTGATGTTTCTTTTAATTGATTAAAATTGGATTTATAATCATTTTTGATATTTCTATAAGAATCTCTTAGTTTTTCTAAGGCTTCTAATTTAACTTTATAAATTGGTAAATTATTTTTATATTGTGATCATTTATCACTAGATATAAACTCTATATCTCATATATATCAAGATATTTTTTTATCAATATTTGTAAAAATTCATTTTTCTAAATCATTTTTGAATTCATTTTTAAATGTCTCAAAATATTTAGAAAATTCATCAACAGAAATAAATGTTTTGGAATCTGAATAACTAAATTCCTCTCATGCAAAAGATAAAATAGGAGTAAAAGCTAATATAGCTGTAGCAACAATGTATTTTTTATTTTCATAAACAAAAAATTATAAAATAATATTGTGAGTTTAAAACTCATGATATGAGTATAGTATTTAAAAGTTTCTTTGTCAAATTTATTTTTGACTTTTATTTTTTTTTCTATATAAAACAAATACTTTTATATACTAATTTTTATATTTATGGCAAATGAAAAACCTGGGTGATGATGGAATTTTTGATACTCTTTAGATGAAGCTAAAAAAGCTGAAAAAGAAAGAGAAGAAAAAGTAAAAAGATACGACTCTAGCTGTAGATGAGAATGTCTAAAAAAAGATATTCAAAATCAAGTAAATAATATAATATATAAAAAATAATAAATGATAAGTCAAAAAGATCTAAAAAAATATATAGAAGACATTAGTTCAGAAAATAAAGATTCTAAAAAACGAGAATTTAAAAACCTAGAAAAAAGAATGAAAAAAGCAGTTATATCTGCTATATCAGATTTTAATATGATAGAACCTTGAGAAACTGTATTGTTATGAATATCTTGATGAAAAGATAGTATGATACTATGATACTTGTTAAATCAAGTTAGAAGAAGTATGAAAAATAGTTTCAATATAAGATGAGTATATATTTTTAAAGAGTTTTTAATAAATTGTGATATAGAATTTGAAGAAAAAAGAAAATATTTTGAAGAAGTTTTAAATATACCTCTAGAAAAAGTAAATATAAATCTACCTCCTGAATCAAAACTAAATGATGGTATATGACAATCTTGTCAACGGTGTGCTTATGCTAGAAGAATAGCTATGATGAAATTGTGTCAAAAATATAATGCCTCAAAAATAGCTTTTTGACATCATATGGACGATATAGTTACAACTACTTTTATGAATCTTATAACTTGAAGAAAACTCAAAGTAATGCCTCCTATAAATCGTATGAGAGCTTGAGATATAGCTTTTATAAGACCTTTAAGTTATATAAGAGAAAGAGATATTATGAGATTAGCTTTAGCTAGAGAAATACCTTTTTCACCTTGTAGCTGTCCTGTTTGAGAAGATAAAACAAGGAATACTATAAAAAGAAATGTAGTTTGGGAAAATGAAAAAATATTTCCAAATTTTGTAGAAAATACTTTCTGGGGTTTTATAAGAGATTTCAAAGAGAAAAATGAAAAGATAAATTACTTTATGTAATTTATCTTTTTTAAAAAAGACCTTTCAAATGAAAGGTCTTTTAAATTTAATCATACTATGATAAAGATTGACATATAGCCAATTAAGTAAACCACAAATGTGAGCTCCTTAACTTTGCTCATAGCTACAACACCTACAGCAGAACCAATAGCAAGTAAAGATCCTCCTACACCAACTGCATAAGCCATAAACATCCATCCATCATGATCAAGAGGTAGTTCAGCTTTGAGGATAACAGCTGTAATAGGAATATTATCAACAATAGCAGATAATAAACCTATAAAAAATGTTGCAATATACGTAGGAACAAAATCATATAAACCTGCTAATTGTACCAAAATCCCAACTTCTTTCAAAGCTCCAACAAGAAGTAAAACACCTAAGAAGGAAAATAATGCATCGAATTCGATACGACGAATATATTCTAAAGCATCAATTTCTGGCTTAGTTTTTACTTTATTATGAGCTATAATAAGAAACATCAGACTTAAACCTGTCAAAAATGTTAAAACAGGAGGAAAGTGAAATGCAACATGACCAAACAAGATAGCAAAAATAGTTAAAGTAAAAATAACTGCAATTTTTGTATCGAGAGGGTCAAAGTTTGTATTATCTTTAACTAAAGTAATAGATTTACCCATTCCCTTAATAAAAAGAATATACAAAATACTCATAGATAATATAGCTGGCATATATAGTTTAAGTAATTCAAGCATATTTACTTTACCAGCAACAAAAATTATAAGAGTTGTAACATCACCTGTAATAAGCAGTAAACCACCTGCATTAGCAGCAAATAATACAAATACTGAAGTTTTTACAATTAATTTAATAGATGATTCTGACATAACTTTTAGCATAATTGCAAGTGCTACTAAAGTAGCAGTTAAATTGTCAGCAAAACCTAAAATAAAAAATGTAAAACCACCTAAAATAAGCATAAATTTACCTTCAGTCATAACTGATGGTAGTTTTTTTAAACAAACAAAGATAAAAATCCTCGTTTATCTAAATAAGCTAAAAACGTCATAGCTGATATCAAAAATAGCCATAACAAAGCTACTTCAAGTATGACATGATTAAACTCATGTTCTGCAAGATGAAATACTTCTTTTCCTACAAAGTGAGCATCAATAAGGATTAAAATCCATGCTATTACTCCAAAAAAACAGACTTGATTTATATTTCTCAAGAGAAAGTTTCTCTTCAAAAATAATAAAAGCAAATCCAACCAAAAATAGTCCAAATACTAGGACTTGTATCAAAGAGTCCATCTCAATTCTCCTTTCATAAAAAATAGACTGTTATTTTACAATATTTTTTTAAAAATTGTCAATTTTTAAAAAAATAGTTAGTTTACAAACTAACTATTTTTGTTTCATTACTTGTTCTTTGTTTTAACTCATATCAACCTAATTCTAAGGTCTTATCTGAAATAACTATTCTATTTGGAATACCTAGCAAATCTGCATCACTTGCTTTTTGTCAAAATCAAAACTTTTCTCTATCATCGATTATAACTTCTCATCACTGATTTTCTATTTTTGAAGCCAATAACATAGCTTTTTCTATATTATCTCACATAACTATTATATAGTGAGTTGCTGGAGCAATACTCTCTGGCCAAATAAGTCATTTATCATCCATAAAATATTCTGCAATTACTCACATAAGTCTTGAAACTCATATACCATAACATCACATAATAACACTATTAGACTTCCCTTCTTTATCAGTATATTTAAGTCAAAAAGCATCAGAAAATCTAGTTCATAGTTTAAAAATATTTCATACTTCTGAAGTTTTTGTTATAGTATAGTTATGACTTTTACAATTAACACATTCAAAATTTCCTCAAACTATTTCATCATTATGTGCTTGTCAACAATCAGAACATACATATATATTATCTTCTCATATTTCAAGTTTAGTTTGAAATTCATAACTATATTTAGAAAAAGCTCATCATGAAGCAAAAGCATATAATGTATCTAATCAAATACCTAATCTATCAAAAATACGATTATAAGCAAGTCTTACTTCTTCAAAATAATTATCTAGGTCTTCTTGAGATTTATGAAAACTGTACAAATCTTTCATAAGAAACTCTCTTCATCTAAGAAGTCAAGATTTGGCTCTAGCTTCATTTCTAAACTTATTTTGAAATTGATAAACAGCAATATTATCTAAGTCTTTGTATGATTGTATAAATTCTTGCATAAGTGGTGTTATAACTTCTTCATGAGTTGGATTAAGTCAATATTCTTTTCATCAAGATCATTCAAATTTAAAAAGTACATCTACACTATCCCATCTATCAGTTTTTAACCATGATTCTTTATTTGCCAAAGCTGGCATAAGTAATTCAAAAGCTCAAGTAGAGTTGATTTCTTCTCTTATTATTTGTTCTATTTTTTTTAAGACTTTTAATCAGAGAGGAAGATAGTTATATACTCAAGCCATTTCTTGTCTTATAAATCAAGCTTGTAATAAAAGAGAAGTAGATTTATTATCACTTATTTTTGGTTGAGTTTTAAGTGTTTTTATAGGAAATTTTGATAATTTTATCATATTTTGTTTTGTTAAAAAATAAATTTATAAATATTATTTTGTAGGGACCAATTGCATTGGTCCGGATTGCATTGTTCCAGTTTGGATTGGTCTAGTTTTTGCATCAGGTATGATATTATTTTCATTAGAAACGATGCAATCGTTCTATACAAATAAAATTAAATGAATATGGTCAGGCATTATTATAAATTCATCAATTTCAATATTTTTTCTTAATTTTGATGTATTTAATATTTCATTTTTTACAATTTCTCAAAATTCATTCAAAATCTTTTTTCAATCAACAATATCTCAAAAACATTTTATTCTATTTTTTGTACAAAATGTTAAAAAATTAAATCAATTTAATGAATAATTAAAATCTTTTAATCTATTTTGTTTCCTTACAGGTTAATTATGCATAAAATATAATAAAAATAATTACTAATTTTCTCAAGTTTTAAAACTAAGAGCTTCTAGTATATGCTTAGATAAAATATTCACACTTTCATCTAAATCTGCTATAGTTCTTGCAAGTTTAAGTATTCTATAATAAGCTCTTGCAGATAGATTAAAATTTGAAACTGCAGTTTTTAAAATATTTGAAGTTTCATCATCAAGTATACAAAACTCATTTATTTCTTTTGTTGTCATTTGACTATTTGAAGTTATTTTTAGATTTTTAAAACGAGTTAATTGTATATCTTTAGCTTTTTGAACTCTAAGTTTTATAGTTTTACTATCCTCTACTTTTGAATAATCGATTTTAGCAGAAAAATCTGTAGTTTTTACTTTGGGGACTTCTATAAAAATATCTATTCTATCCATCATAGGTCAAGATAATTTTGATCTATATCTTTTTATAGTATCTTCCGAGCAAATACATTTTTTATCTGGATCTGTTAAATATCAGCAAGGACAAGGGTTCATAGCGCCAAGCAAAACAAATTTTGATGGATATGTAAAAGTTGAATTGACTCTATTTACTGTTATATTTCAATCTTCTATTGGCTGCCTAAGAAGCTCTAAAACATTTTTTGGAAATTCTAAAACTTCATCTAGAAATAATACTCATTTATGAGCTAAAGATATTTCTCAAGGCTTTGCTAATCTTCATCATCATATAATACTTGCACTACTTGCAGTATGATGAACTGTTCTAAAAGGTCTAGATGTAATAAGTGGAATTTCTTTATTTAGTAATCAAGAAATTGAATATATTTTTGATATTTCTATTATTTCTTCATTTGTTAAATCTGGCAAAATAGTCTTAAATGCTCTTGCTAACATAGTTTTTCAGCTTCATGGAGGTCAGGACATAATTATATTGTGCAATCATGCTCGAGCTATTTCAAGAGCTCTTCTGGCTTGATATTGTCAAACTATATATTTAAAATCAAATTTATCTTCTATAATATTTGATATATTTTGTATATTTATTTTTTCTGGTATTTTAATATCTTCTTCTCAAGAAAGATAATTAACTATTTGTTTTAAATCTGAAACTGGAATAATATTTATTCATTCTATAAAAGAGGCTTCTTCATAGTTTTGTATAGGTAAAATAATATTTTCAAATCACTTTTCTTTGCTTGCTATAACTGATGGTAAAATACTGCTAACATGTCTTAGAGATCAATCAAGAGATAACTCTCAAATTATGATAGATTTTTTAAGTATTTCTTCATTTTTAATATATCAAGAATTTAAAAGTATATTTAAAGCTATAGCTAAATCAAAAGATGGTCATGATTTTTTGATATCTGCTGGAGCTAGATTGACAATTATTTTTATTTGAGGAAATTTGAAGTTACTTGATTTTATAGCACTACGAATTCTTTCTTTACTTTCTTGTACTGAAGTATCAGGAAGTCAAACTATTGTAAAACTTGTTATTCAATTATGTATATCAACTTCTACTTCTATTATATCACCTGAAAGTCAATTAACACTTATACTATATACTTTTGTTACCATATATTATTTTTATTTATAATCAAAAATGATTATAAAAAATAAGACAAAAAAAGCAAGGAAAAACCTTGCTTTGAAAAAACTAAATTCATCTAAATTGATAATATAAATTAGCAAAATGAGAATTTTGATCTATATAATAACAATCTAATAAATTATTAAAATCAATTCTTTTAGAAGGATTTTTTGAATTATAATTCAAAAATCATATTTTTAAATCTCATTGTCTAGAGAAAGAAAAATCTGAAATATTATCTCATATAAAAACTCATCTTTTTGAAGTATCTAAATCAAGTAAAATATCTTCTTTATTATAATAAGTTATATCTGAATTTAAAGAGTTTCAATATATATCTTTTAAGTAAACTTCTATTCAATTATATTTTAAAGCTTCTTTTATCAATTCTTTATATCACATAGAGTATATTTTTGTAGTATATCATCTAAATTTAAGAATATTTAAAAAAGCTTTAAATCATTTTCTGATATAAAATCAAGATAAATCTATATCTTCTATTTTTAAATCTCATCAAGATAAACAATTTAAGGAATTTAAAGAATTTGAATATGTTATAGTCCCATCAAAATCTATAATAAATTCTGTATTTTCTGGATTTATTGTATTTAAAAAATTTGATATATATTGTTTTGATTTTTTAAGAAAAAATATATTTTCATCATTTAAAAAATTTGATTCAATTTTTTTCTCAACAATTTCTTTTGTATGTTTAATAACTTTTTTTGCAGTTTTTATATTTTTTTCAGAATCTGTTTGTTCTTTAACTGTTTTTATAGCTCATAATTCTATCTCTATAACTGGGTTCCGTAAAAATGATGTGTATATAACTTTATAAAGATCAGGATTAAGTCTTTTTAAAACTTCACTATATTTTTTAAATCAAACATTTGGTATTCATATTCACTTAAAAAATCTTATTATATCAAAAGACATATTTTTTAAATCACTACTTATTCTAGATATATAATCAAAACTTGTAGGATTAGATAATTTTTCTAAATTATGAATATCATGTATAAAAATATCTTGTACAATATTTTTCGAAGAATTATTTATTCAATATAAAAATAAACTCAAAGTAGGATGACTAACACTCTTGTCTTCAAAACTAAGTTTTCAAACTACAAAATTATTAGCATGAAGCATAGCTAATTGTTCAAAAATTTTAGAAATTATAAAACTTCTATTTATATTTAATTCTTTTACTACATTTTTAAACTCTTTAAATCTTGATTTTTGTTTTTTAGATGGGTCTATATAGTATCAATCTGGCATCAAATCATATATATTGAAACTAGATATTGTTGATAAATCTTTTATAAAAATATTTCATAAATCGTCTGTAAAATGAGGAACTATATTTATATTATATGGTATATTATTTTGTTTATATAAATTATTTATAGATTCTATTTCATCATATATATTTATAATTTCTGAATTATGAATATTACTATCTCAAACAATACAATTTCTAAGAAGTAAATCTTCTGATTTTATATTTAAAATTCAAAAAATAGTATTTGAGTAATTTAATCTAACTGATATCAATTCTGCTTCATTTCATTTAAATTTAGCATTTTTATCTATTTCTAATTCTAAATCATCTCAAAAAGTTTTTATGTTTTTCATATATTTTTATTATTTTAATATTTTTTTTAATTTTATCATATTTTTATTTATAAATCAAAAAAAGCAAGGAAAAACCTTGCTTTTTAAAATTACTCTTTATGCATAAATATTGATATTTCTACCAATATTTCCTTCTTTAGATAAAACTACTTCTTTATCCAGGATTATAGGTTTCGTCTCCGGCATTTTCTGAACTCTCTCTTGAAAAGCTTGATTGACAGTTGAAGCAGAGTTATCTTGAGGAACTTGAGTCTTATACATACCTAAATTAGGTGAAGTAGATGAAATGTCCACTTTTATCTCTTTTTTATCAAAAACTACATTATGTAGTTTTTGAATTAAATTTTTATTTAAAAAAATATCAAAAATAAAAAATTGATTTTTATTTTAAAGAGTTATAATATATATTGTATTATTTAATAATACAATATATATAGCTAAAAATAAAGATTTTTTTTAAATGATAATGAAAATAAGTGAAAAGAAATTATAGTAAAAGATGCTAATTAAAATATATTGTCAAATTGAGATAGTGTAATTATTATAAAAGATTTAAAAGTTAAATGATCTCCTGATATAAAAAGATAAGATAAATTTTACAAAAAATAATATATAAATTATGACTCGTATAGATAATTTTTTAAGTGAACAATACAATATTTCAAGACATAAAGCACAATACATAATTGAAAGATGACTTGTAAATATAAATTGAAAAACTATAACTAAAAAATGTTATAATATATCTAATGAAGATATAATAAAAATTTTAGAATCTAAAGAAATAAATTATGTATCTAGACGAGCTAAAAAACTAGATGATTTTTTGCTTTGAAAAAACATAGAAATTAGTTGAAAAATATGTTTAGATGTTTGAGCTTCAACTTGATGATTTACTCAAATACTTGATATAAATAATGCTTCAAAAATATATGCAGTAGATGTTTGAACTATGCAATTAGCTGAAATACTTAAAAATAAAGAAAATATTATAAGTATAGAAAATACTGATATAA
>CAZIGU010000035.1:0-8992 GCA_964538545.1 uncultured Candidatus Peribacteria bacterium | reverse complement strand
TGATTTTTATCAAATTTATTTTTTAATTTAAAATTATTTTTAATACTCTTTTTTTAATATAATAATTATGTTCATTTAATCTTAACTTATATATCATACTTCATAATCATATTTTTTTAGTCATTATATCTTTAAAAATAGCTAATTTAACTTTATCTAAAATTTCAGTTTCTTCTAATAAATCATAATTAGTTCTAAGAGAATGAGTTCAAAAATTATCTTTTTCTCACAATATGTAAATGATATCAGATATTATAGAATCTTTTAAATTATCTTTTAGAACTTTTAGTGAAATATTTTCTTCAAGTAATACTTCAGATATATCAAATAAATATATGTTTTCAGAAGCCATTTTTTTGATGTATGATAATTTATCATCATAATAGTTATTATCAAAATTTCAATTTTCATTTAAAAAATATGAATAATATTTTTCAAAATATTCTTCTAAAAAAATCTCTCAAACAAATACATCAATTATCATATCTTTTATAAGCCATTCTTTTACAGAATTATTAAAATCACATATTGATGTTATATTATTCATATTATATAGTATTAATTTCTAAGATATTATTTGATTTATTTTTTAATCTAAAATTTCATTTAGAAGTATTTATAATTATTTCTCAATTTTCTTTTAATAAATTTTCTAAATTAGCATTTTTTAAAATACTTTCTATTTCTATTAAAAATTTTTTTATTTCTTCTTTTTCTAGTTTTAAAACTGCTAAATTTATAGTTGTTTTAAAATCTATATTTGTTTTTATTTTAATATATTCTTCAATTTTTTTATTTATATTTGAATTTAAGTCTAAATCAGCAAAATTTCTCTCACTACCAATTCAATTGTTTCTAGTTAGTCTTCAAGATATATCAGATGTATTTAATATATTTAAAATTTGTTGTAAGTCAATATGTTTTCAATCATTGTTAAAGATATATATTTCATCTCATCATATATGTATTTTTGCATTTGGATATATTGTTTTTAAACGACTTTTAAATTCTATAAATTTTTCAGTTATAGGAAGTCATGCTTCTAACATAGTTTGATATAACTCTAGTTCAATTTTTTCTTTTGATATTTCTCATTTTTTATATGAATTGCTTAAAATATCTATTTTTTTTGCTTTTTCTCTATAATCTACAAGGTTATGTATTCACATATCTTTTATATCTATAAATATTGATTCTCAAGGTATATTTGTTATTTTATTTATAAATACATCTTTATTTAATCATCATTTATAAGTAGTTGATAAATATTTTTTATCTATAATGCCATCTTTCATCATTTTTCAAATTTTTTCAGCTTCATTTACTTGTTCTTGAGAAAATTTTATAGATGTTCTCAAAGGAGATATAAAATCTATAGAATCATTTAATTCTTTTATATATTTTTCAATTTCACTTTTAAGTTCTTTTGGATTTATTTCTTCTCATTTCCTTACTACTCTTAAAAGATCAGATGATATTTTATTTTCATTATTTATATTTGTCGTTATTTTAAAATCTTTTCATTTATAACTAAAGCTTTTTCATTCATATTTTGATAGTATTTCATTTTCTATATTTATAGAATTTCTTATTTTATTTAAACTTTCTTCAGAAGAATAGGTAACTATATTATCTGTTGAATTTCATATGTTTCTTCTTGAAGTTATTTCAGCTTGTCTTAGATACTCTATATTGTGTATTATATTTGAAGTATCAGTTCATATTTTTGATTTTCAAACTCAAAAATTATAATTTTCCCTTATTAGATTTATTGCCGATGTCTTTTCTGAATGTGCTAAATTACTTTCTGAAATAGTTTTATTTATTATTTTTTCTATAAAATCTTTTGTTTGTATACTATGTCAAAAAAGTTTAGAAATATCACTATTTTTTGGTAAAACTAAACTTATATTTTTATAATCACTTCTTATAACTCTAGAATTATATCAAGTTTTCTCTAAATTTTTAAATATTTCTTCTTTAAAATTTTTATTCAATAAATCTGTAAAATCTTGTCAAAATTTGTCATTTATATTTTTAATTCAAGATATATTTATATTTATTAGATTTGAATTAGGAGTCAATCTACTAACTCAATATAAAGGATAATTTTGAGTTAATATATTATTTATTTTTTGTTTATTTTTTGTTGATAATCAGTTTATATCTATATTTTTATTTTCATTATTTATTATTATTCATAATAACTCCCTATCTGTTAATTTATCAATTTTATCATCTGTTAATTTATGTATTCATCATTTTAATTCTATATTATTTCATTTTTGTAATCATTTTTTTAATAAGTATAATCATCATCAAGTAGTTGCTAAAACAGAAATTATACTTTTTCATTTTTCATAAGCATCTCATGAAATAACATTTTTAAAATCTTCAAAAATTCAATTTATTATATCTTCTATACTAAAATTTTCTATAATTTCTTTAAAAAATTTTACAGGGTCTTCTCATAAATTTTTAATCATTTCATAATTATCTACTATACTTGCGTCTATAATTCATTTTATAAATCTTTTATTTGAATTGTTTCTATAAGTGTATTTATCTATTCATAATTCATTGTATAATTTATTTTGTAGTTCTACTACTTCTTTTCTATCACTCAATAAATCTCAAATATCCTTTTTAATATTATTTAATTCTTTGTTAAATTCTTTTTTTAAATCTTCTTCTTTTCAGTCAAAACTTATTAAAAAATCTTTTATTTTTTCTATTTTATAATTATAAGTATCTATATCTATTTGTTTTAATTTTAATTTTTCGTCTAAAAAAATAACTTCATTTATCAAATTATTTTTGAAGTCAGATATTTTTTTATCATCTATTTTTTGTCATCATATATCTATATTTTTAAAAATTTTTTCATTCATATTTTTATATCAAAATATATTTTTTCTATTTTATCATAAAAAATAATTTTTTGCAAAAAATAGAGCTTTTAAAAATAACAATTCATTTTTTTGCATATTTATAAAAATTATGTTATAATAAAGTTATAAAATATTTTTTAAGGTTAATTATGACTAAAAAAAGACTTACAGTATGAGAAAAATATTATATACATACTAGCTTGATAACATTATTATTATTTATATTTTATACTTTTTGAATAAATACTTCTTATTTTTATTCAAATATTTTAGATTATAAAAATTTATCTTCTGATGTTTTTGATTGAACAGTTTATCCTATAGAATACATAGTTAATCCTTTAAAATTATCTTATGAAGAAAGACAAAAAGATTATACTCAAATAGATTCAAAAAATTTTATACCTATACCAGATTATGATAAAACTATTTTTTGAGATAATATAGATAATTATAAAATATGATCACCTGAATACAATAACATAATGCTTCAAAGACTTGTTTTTACAACTCCTTATATGTGAAGTTATAATTTTGATTATAAAGAATATGTATGATCTCATGTTTGAGTAGATATATCTGTAGTAGCATGAACTCCTGTTTATTCTATAGCTAATTGAATTGTTGTTGATGTAGGTTTTTCTTGAGGTTGATTTGGTAATTATATACTTATAAAACACGATAAAGTTCCTCTACCAAATCAAACAGAGTGAACAATATATAGTTTATATGCTCATTTAGGCAGTGTATTGGTAAAATCTTGAGACAAAATACAAAAGAAACAAAATATTTGAAAAGTATGAAAAACTTGACTTGCTACTTGAAATCATCTGCATTTTCAAATAGAGCTAGAAGATGCTCCAAGTCACCCATATTGGCCTTTTACAAATAATGATTTAAAAGAATCAAAACTTAGTTTTTTTGATCGAGTAAATGCTTGAATTTGAAAAGAAAATGCTATAAAATATACTATAAATCCTTTTGATTTTATAAATAAATATAAAGTATTTTTTGCTTGAAATGTATCTTCTCAAGAGGAAAATAAAAAAATAGAAGATAAAGAAATACAAAAAGATAAAGTAGAACTTACACAAAATCAACAAGAAAATACAAAAGATATTTCTAAAAAAGATGAAGTTATTATAAAAGATGAAAAATGAGATAAAATAGAAGATAAAAAAACACAAAAAAATAATAATTTTTTAGAATCCGAAAAAATAACTACAAATACTCAAATCTCTAAAGAAGAAATCAAAAAAGATGAAATAGAACTTTTATGAACTATAAAAATAAATGAATTTGAAAATCTTAGATTATTATCGTTTGATGACGAAAAAATAGAACAAAACATAAAACAAGAAAAACAAGAGCTGAAAGAAGAAGAAAGTAATTTACAAAATATAGATATAAATGAAGAAAATCTTATATCAACACTAGATAAAATATCTCAAGAATCTACAAATAATACTCAAAATAGCTCTTTTTTAAATCTTAATAATTTTAAAGATATAGAATCGGATTATAAATTTAAAAAAGAATTAGATTATTTTGTAGAAAAAAAGATTATTTTTTGATACGAAGACAATACTTTTAAACCAAAAAATAATTTATCAAGAATAGAAATGCTAAAAATACTTTTATTATCTTTTGATAAAAAACCAGTTTTAGATAAAAAATCACTTTTTTTTGATGTAGAAACAAAAAGTTGGCAAAATACTTATATAAATGCTTGAGTTGATTTATGATTTATTTCAAAAGATAATAATAAATTTTTTCCAAATAGGGAAGTATCTAGAATAGAATTTTTAAAAATGCTTTTACAAATTTCTTGATTAAATATAGATTTATCAGATAAAGAAGATATAAATTTAAAAGATGTATCTATAAATGATTGGTCATATAAATATGTAAAATATGCTTATTATAATAATCTTTTTAAAATAACAGATTGATACTTTTATCCTGATTTCAAAGTATCAAGAGAAGATATGATAAATATAGTTTATAAAATTTTGAATAGATAATAATAAAAGACTTAGATTAAAAATCTAAGTCTTTTATTATTCATACTCACCATAATTTATTTGATGATTGTCAAGTTTGTAAATCATACAATGATTTATTTATAAAAGTTCCTTTAGTAATAGTTAAGTAAGACTAGAAAAGTGAAATATAAAAATAAAGTTTTTTGAAAAATATGCTAGAGTTTATGATTTTTAAGGGTTTATGGATTGATAAAATAATGGATTATAATACTACTTTAAATATCTGTATTTTGCTTTTGGAAAATATTTGATTTATATATTAATTTATAATAAACTTATTTTTAATAATTATTTAGAATAATTTTATGAGTTTTTAAAACCAAAAGTTTGAATCTATTAAAACTGTTCTGTTTTTAAACGTGACTATAGAAATAAAATGTTTTAAAAAAATTGTAAAAATAAAAATAAATATTATAATAAGCCAAATTTTATATATTTATTTTTTTTATGAAAAATTTCTGGAATGATTTATCAAAAAAGTGAAAAATAGCTTTTTTAGCTCCTATGGACTGATATACAGATAGTGCATATAGACAAGTTGTTAAAAAAGTAAACCCAAATGTTATGTGTGTTACAGAGTTTTATAGTGCAGATTGACTTATACATTCTAAATTTTTAGCAGATAGTGTATTGCCACATAAAGATATAGAAAAACCTTTAATAGTTCAAATATTTTGAAAAGATCCAGAAGTATTTGCAAAAGCTCGAAAAATAATAGAAAGATACAACGTAGCTTGAATAGATATAAATATGTGATGTCCTGCAAAAAAAGTAGTTAAAAGTGGGCATTGATCTTGTTTAATTATAAATAGAGATACAGCTTTTAGAATAGTTGAAGCTCTTGATAAAGCAACAAATTTACCAATAAGTGTAAAAACTCGTTTATGATGGAACTGACCAGAAACTCTTATAGATTTTGTTAAATGACTTGAATCAGCTTGAGCTAAACTTATAACAGTTCATTGAAGAACTACTCAACAAGCATATGAATGAAATGCAGATTTTTCTCAAATATATGAATTAAAAAAACACGTTAATATACCAGTTATTTGTAATTGAGATATAGCAAATTATGATGATTGAATGAATAAAGTAAAAGATTTAGATTGATTTATGATATGAAGGCATAGTTTTTGAAATCCATGGTGTTTTGTCCCATGATGATATAAACCTACTTTAAACGAAATACTTCAAACTATGGATTTTCATGCAAAAGCACTTGTTGAGTGTAAAAATGAAAGAAAAGCAACTCTTGATATAAGAAAACATTTAGTTCAATATTTAAAATGATTTCCTTGAGTTTCAAACTATAGAAAAAGTCTTGTAACTATAGAATCTATACAGCAACTAGAAGATATTATATCAGATATAAGAAAAACTTTTTTTAATGATTTAGATAAAAAACCTGAAGATATAATTTTATCTTAAAAAATAGTGTTCTAAAATTTAGAGCACTATTTTTCATCTATTTCTATATCCCAATTTCATTTTGGCAAATAATCACTTAATATCCATTTATTTAATTCTTTTAATCTATAATAATTTATATTATTTTGAATGGACCAAGATTTTAAATCTTTTATTTCATTTTTTATATTTATTTTTTTTATCTTAGGTTTTTCATATAATCATCAAATTAAATTATCAATATATTCTTTTTTTGATTCATAATCTTTTATAACATATTTAATTGCTAAAATTTTAAACACATACCTTGAAGTTTCTTCATTTAAGTATAAGTCATAAAAAGAATTTACATTTTGATCTTTTAAAGCTCTTTTTATAGCATTTTCTCATCTATTGTAACTTGCTAAAACTAAAGATGGATTTTTAGGGAATATATTTTCTAAATATTTTAAATATTCTATAGCTCGAGAAGTTGATTTCTCAAAGTTATATCTTTCATCTATATATTGATTTACTATTAGTCAGTATTGTTTTGCTGTTTCAGGCATAAATTGCCATATTCAAGCAGCTCAAACACTTGAAGTTATATCGTTTCTTAAAGCACTCTCTGCTATTACTAAGTATTTATAATCATTATCTAGATTATTTTCTTTTAATTTTTCTTCTATATAAGGTATGTATATAGGAATTCTTTTTACATATAGAAAAAATTGATATAGATTGTATCAGGTATTTAAAAATTCTTTATCAAATCTCTCTTTTAAAGAAGGATTTAAAAACACTTCCTCTCAAGCAAAAGATATATTTTCTTTAGGATAATTAAAAACTATGGTATTTATATTATTTTGATTAGAATTACTATCTTTTTTTAAAAAATATATTGTTGTAAAAAATGTTAAAAAGATAAAAATATAAATAAAATATTTTTTGTTAAAATCTTTCATATAATACTTTTGTTATAATATAAACATTACTTTTAAAAACTGTATAAAAAAATTGAACAATAACTATTGTCAATAAAAAATATAATTTTGACTTATTAACTTTTTTGTATAATTTAATGAATACAAAAAATAAATCAAATTAAAATATAAAAAAATATAAATATGGATTCAAGATTGGAAATATTAACAAAACTATTATTGGAGCTATCTAGTGTATTGAAAAAACAAGATTTTTTAATTTATTTTAGAAAAGTATCTCTTATAAAAAATGAAAATAATATATTGGAATTAGGTTTTATATCAGAATTTTTAATAGATAATGTTAAAATAAAATTTAATAGTTATATATTACAAGCAGCTAAAAATATAGATTCAAAAATAAATGAAGTTAAATATTTTGTTGATAATTCTATAGAAAATCCTGCATCTAAAAATGTTATTGATTGAGTAGAATTTGTTAAAAATCTTTGAAAAAAAACTAAAAAAACTACTTCTGACAATATAGATAAATCAAATGACATAAAAACTTCATACACTATACAAGAAGAAGATAATAATGTAAATTTAAAAAAATATTCTCTACAAAATTATATTGTTTGACCTAGTAATCAATTAGCTTTTGCTGCAAGTGAAGCTGTAGTTAGATCTCCTTGAAAAATATATAATCCACTTTATATTTATTGAGATGTAGGTCTTTGAAAAACTCATTTACTTCAAGCTACTTGAAATGAAATACTAAAAAAGTATAAAAATAAAGTAGTTAGATATATGACAGCTGATAAGTTTATAACAGAATATGTTTCTGCTGTTAAGAAAAAATGAGTAGAAAAACTTAGACAAAAATATGCTGAAGCAGATGTTATCATAATAGATGATGTTCAATTTTTATCTAAAAAAGAACAAACTCAAAATGAATTGTATAATATATTCAATATATTTTATGATTCTCAAAAACAAATAATTATATCATGAGATAGACCACCAAAAGAATTAACAGAGCTTGAACCTAGATTAAAAAGCCGTTTTGAATGGGGAATTATAGTAGATATTTCAAAACCAGATTTTGAAACTCGTTTAGCTATACTTCAAGAAAAAGCTAGAGAAAGAGAATTTATGATACCTCAAGATGTTGCAGAGTTTATACGATCAAATGTTGTTGATTCTATAAGAGAATTAGAATGAATTTTAAATCAACTTATAGCTGAATATGAATTAAATAACGAGCTTCCAACTCTTGAAAGAGTAGCAAAAAAATTAAAAAAATTAAATATAACAGATGATCTTTTATGAGAAGTTAGAACTCCTAGTATAAAACTTAGAAGTTATGATGATATTATAGAAGCAGTATCTAAACATTTTGGTATAGAAAAAGAATGAATTTTATGAGAAAATAGAAAAAAAGAATTCATGATTCCTCGTCAAGTATCTATGTATTTATTAAAAACAAAATTAAATTATACTTATGAGAGAATTTGAAATATATTTTCTTGAAGAAATCATGCATCAGTTCTGTATAGTTGCAACAAACTTGAACAAATGCTAAAAAAAGATAGAAATTTATTGTATGAAGTTAACACTCTTAGGAATTGAATATGAGTATAAAAAATTAAGTAAGAATTTCCTTACTTATTTTTTTGTTTATATTTATAAAAGATTTATTTTCTTTATATATACTTTTTAATTGTAGTTCTAGTATAAGTTCTCG
>CAZIGU010000034.1:5078-9906 GCA_964538545.1 uncultured Candidatus Peribacteria bacterium | reverse complement strand
GGGCCGATGTATGCAGTTTCAATTGATTTCAATATTAATAATAATTTATTTTTTAGTTCGTGTATCACTTCTAATTCTACTTCAAATACGGCTTTGCCATCAACTACAAATCAAGAAGCTCTAGAATGACCTCATCAAGACCATTTTTGACAAAATAAATTTAGATCTATTTCATCTGTTTTTGATCTAAAAGTTCATTTTATTTTACCATCATCTAATTCATATAGTAAAAAGGCTACTTTTAATCAATCAACAGTAGTTAAAAATTCATCTAAAAGTCATGATATATCATTATTTGTAGTTTTAGTAGATTTAAAAATATTTTTTGTTATTATATTCCAAACTATAACTCAATCTATATCTTTTAAATTTTTTAATACTTCTCACCATAATTTTATTTTATTGTATGATTTCTTTTTAAAAAGATTCAAAATTATTTCTTGATGTCTAGGATTATAACTCATAAGCTCTGATGAAGCTAAAAATGAATTTGATGAAGAGTTAGTATTGAAAAAACTATTTGTATCTGTTATGATTCAAGTTAACAAAAAAGTAGCTATTTTGCTATCCATATATCTTTTAAATCAAAAATCTTTTATTATTTCCCATACTAATTCACAAGTTGAAGAACTTGAAGTATCAACTATATTTATATTTCAAAATCAATCATTTGATATATGATGATCTATATTCACAAAAGTATGATTTTTAAAAAATAATGTATTATTTTTATAAATATCTCATATTTGTTCCAAAGAAGCTATATCAAATCATATAATCATATCTGGTTCATAAGTAGAAAAATCTAAGTTTTTATCAAAAATATCTTTATCATCTAAAAAATCAAATATTTCAGGTATAGAATCAGAATTTATACATTTTACTTCATATCATCAAATATTTTGTAAAATATAATAAAATCATGCTAAACTACCATAAGCATCTCAATCCATTCTTCTATGATTTATAAGAAGTATTTTTTTTGAGTTTATTAAATAATTAAAAAATTTATCTTTTTCTTTTTTTAAATCTATATCTAACATATATTGTAATTAGTTTTTAATGTGTTTATTATATATATTTTTTATTTAAAACAAGAAAAAAAAGATACTTGGTAGTATCTTTTTTAAAAAAGTTAAAACTTAAATCTCATGCTGAGGGCAAACAAAAATTATATAAGTGCCAAACTCAGGGATGTAAGTTATAGTTTGAGATTTTAATCCTTTAAATCTCGTTTTCATAAACAAACCACTCAATTGAGAATTTTTTATGAAAAAATCTTTTACCTATCTTGGGTGATTTTTTGATTGCCATTCACCGTGCAACTTTGTTTTTGTTTTAAATTTTTTTATTTTAAAAAATTTATTTTTGTTTTTATTTTTTAGGATTTCTCTTTTGGTTATTATTTAAATATTTTTAAATAATAATTAAAAAAGTAGATATTTTCCGTTTTTGTTTTTATTTTGTTTTTTTGTTAGAAATACTTTTGGATTTTTAAAGTATTCCATTCTAGATAAGTAAAGATTATTTTAATTTTCTTTTAAGATTTGTTTGTTGCAAATCTAACACTATTAGTATACTAAAAACTCATATTTAATTCTAATATTTTTAGTTGACTTTTTTAGTATTTTATTTTTTTATATTTTTTGTCAAGTATTTTTTATTTATTTAAAAAGAAAAATAAAATAATAAAAAAATATCAAAAATTTAGTATTTTTTTATTATTTTTATAAATTTTTGTTAAAAACTAGTTAAAAAAAATTGTCTTTTTAACAAAAATTGTTCATATTTTTTATACAACATTTTTAATTTGTAATTTATTATTATTTTATATAATAATACAAATTATTTATAAAAAAAATTATGAAAAAGATATATTTAATAGATTGATATTCTTTTATATACCGTATGTTTTTTGCTATGCCTGAATTCACAAATCCATCTTGAGAAATAGTAAATGCTTTATTTTGAATATCAAAATTTTTTTTAGTTCAATTAGTCAAATTAAACCCTGATTATATAATTTTTATAAAAGATGCTTCTTGAAAAAACTTCCGTCATGATTTATATAAAGATTACAAAGCCACTAGAGATAAAATGCCTGATAACTTAAGAAATCAAATAAATTTAATAGATGAATTTTTAGAAAAAATAGACCAAAAAATATTATCAATTCCTTGATATGAAGCTGATGATATAATGGCTACATTGGCTGAAAAACTAAAACAAGATAAAAATAATTTAGTATATATTTTATCATCTGATAAAGATTTATATTCTTTAGTTAATATTGATAATGTTAAAATATTTGATTTTCAAAAACAAGCTGTTTTTTGATATGAAGAAGCTAAAAATAAATTTGATGTAAATCCAGAATACATAATAGATTATCTAGCTATAGTTTGAGATAATGCTGACAATATACCTTGAATAAACTGATTTTGACCAAAAAAACGAGTTTCACTAATAAATACTTATTGAACTTTAGAAAATATATATAAAAATATAGAAAATCCTGATTTCATAATAAAATGAAAAAATTTTGAAATACTAAAAAATTCTCAAGAAATAGCTTTTTTATCTAAAAAACTTGCAACATTAGAAAAAAATGTAAATTTACAAAACTTCGAAATATCTGATTTTATTTTCAAAAAAGACAAAATATTTAATGAAAACTTAATAAATTTTTTAAAAACACATAATTTCATGTCTTTATTACCAGAAAGTGAAAAGAAATTTAAAACCATAAAAGATATAAAACATAATATTATAAAAGTTGAAAATAAAAACTCTTTAAAAGATCTAGAAGAAAAAATAAAAAATGAAAAAGAAATATTTTTTTATTTAAAAACTATTGATCAAAAAATAATTTATGATTCAGAAATCATAAATATATGAATAAAAATAAATAATGATTATTATATAATAAATATTTTTGATAAAGAAGATATAAAAAATTTCTTTAAATTATTATTTTATACAAATAATAATTTAAAAATAATTTGATATGATATGAAAAAAAACTTAAAACTAATAGATATTTTTATAAATCAAAATAAAAATACAGAAAATAATTTTTGACAATTAAGTCTTATTTAATAATATAATATTACTTTTTATTTTTTAATTTTTAAACTATGTTTAAGACAATATTTTTCTTTTTATTAACAAATGTATTAGTTTTAATTACTATAACTATAGTAATAACTCTACTTACAAGTGTTTTATGAATAAATATTTGAGGTTATTATTCTTGATCTGATTCATTATTATGAATACTTATATTTGCTTGAGTTGTATGATTTACATGAGCTTTTATAAGTTTATTTATAAGTAAATGGATGGCAAAAAAAATGCATAACATAGTACTTATAAATAATGAAAATCTACATTCTTTAAGTGAAAAAGAAAGAAGGGTATACATTCTAATACAAGATATTTCAAATAAAAATGGTATTAAAATGCCAGAAGTATGAGTATATGAATCTGAAGAAGCAAATGCTTTTGCTACTTGAGCTACAAAAAATAGTTCTTTAGTAGCTGTATCTACTTGATTATTAAACAACATGAATCAAGATGAAATAGATTGAGTTATAGCTCATGAAATGGCTCATATATTGAATTGAGATATGATAACTATGACTCTATTGCAATGAATTATAAATACTTTTGTAGTTTTTATATCTAGAATTATATCTTCTTTAGTTGAACAATTTTTCTCATCAAATCAAGAAGAATCTTCTTCTCCATCTTGGATTTACTATGTAGCTTCTATAGTTTTAGATATCATATTCTCTATATTAGCCTCAATATTAGTTATGTGGTTTTCAAGATATAGAGAATTCAAAGCTGATGAATGAAGTGCTAAATTAGTTTGAAAAGACAAAATGATTGCTGCTTTGCAAAGATTGCAACAAATGTATGAATTAAATACTACAACTGATTGAAGTAGTATGGCAACTATGAAAATATCTTCTAAAGATAAATGATGAATAATGTCTTTATTTGCAAGCCATCCTGATTTAAGTAAAAGAATAGAAAATTTAAAAAATTTTAATTATTAGTAAAATAAATACCTAAAACTTAAAAGTTTTAGGTATTTATTTTATATTCTATATATTCTATTTTTTTTGCATTTATAACTTGTTTTATATTTTTTTCATTTTGATTAAGTTTAGAAGCTCAAGTTTTTAATTCTAAAAAAACTATTTTTTCTAGTTTTCAATCATTTAATCAATCAAAAATAATATAATCTACTCATTTTCATACAAAAACCATATCACGAGGTTTATAAGCAAAATCTGGCAAAAATGGCAAAATTTTTTCATAAACTTCTCACAAAATAACAGCTTTAGATTTTTTAATAGATTTTTTTCTTTCATCTTTTAATATTGAATATCTTATTATTTTTCATATAAGTATTCAAAAAAACACTCAAAACAAGATTCAAATTAAAAAATATATTATTTCTAAACTCATACTTTTTTTCTTATTATAGCATATTCTCAATAATCTCTATCAATATTTATCCATACTTCATAACCTCATCAGTGTGCCGAAGTAGCATCTTCTGCAAGTTTTGCATCATATATATCTGGTTTAAATCAAGGTCTTTGAGTAGAGTGATTTATAGTTGTAATTCTTTTTATAGTTTCAACTTTAGAAGTATAAAGTCATTCTGGTGTAATTATTTCTATTTCATCTCATAAATCAAATCTATTTTTTACTTCAATTCTTGCTAAATTATTTGATTTATCAAAATTTCTTATAATTCATAAAAATACTGAAGTTTGAAATCATCAATTTCTTTCATAAAATTGTGCATTAA
>CAZIGU010000034.1:0-5027 GCA_964538545.1 uncultured Candidatus Peribacteria bacterium | reverse complement strand
AAAAAAGTTCTAAAGCCAATTTTTGAGAATCATACTTTTCTCATTTTTCAATAGCATCAATAGCTTCTCTATAAGCTCTTCAAACAGAAGCTATATAATTTACAGTTTTATTTCTTCACTCTACTTTAAAACTTATTATTCAAGCATCCATTAACTCTTGCATATAATCAATAGCACATAAATCTCTTGAATTCATCAGATAAGTTCAGTATTCATCTTCATCTATTTCCATTAAATCTCATCTTCTTTCTTTTTCTTCAAGATAAAAATTTCATGTTAACTCTTCATAATCCTCTGGTCTTCAAGTTGCTGTTTCAAGTTCTGCTTCAGTTTTATCATCTTTAAATACTTTAAATTCCCATCTACAACTATGACTACAAGTTCATTGATTCGGATCTCTACTTGATAAATAATTTGATATTAAACATCTTCAGCTATAAGCCATACAAATAGCTCAATGAACAAAAGCTTCAAGTTCCATATTTGGACACATTTCATGAATCTCTTTCATTTCTTTTATACTTATTTCTCTACTTAATATAATTCTTTTAATTCATATTGATTCCCAAAATCTTACTTGTGCCCAATTTGTATTATTAGCTTGAACTGATAAATGTATTATAGCATCTGGATATTCTTGTCTAACTATATGAATTAACCCTGGATCTGCCATGATAAAAGCATCTGGCTTCATATCATACATTTTTTTGAACTGTGCTAAAAATGGTTTTATTTTTACATTATGAGCATAGATATTTGCTGTAAAATATATTTTTTTTCATAGATTATGAGCATATTCTACTGCTTCTTTAAGAGTTTCCATAGTAAAAGCATTTGTTCTAGCTCTTAGTGAAAACATAGGAGCACCTACATAAGTTGCATCTGCTCAGTAAGCATAAGCAAATCTAAGTTTTTCCATATCTCATGCTGGCATGAGTAATTCTAATTTTTGTTTCATTTTAAAACAATAAAAAAATAAACTATTTCCAAGATAGTTGTCTTGTGGAAAGAGTTTATTTTTTTTTTGATAATAATCAAATCTTTTTAAGATTTTTTAGTCTACATATATATATCATTTTATTGCAGAATCATTCATAGGAACTTTTCTTGTTGTTACTTCATATAATCGACGATAATTCATATCTTTCACTATCAAGTTATTTCAAGATATTCAAACTACAATTCATACATGTCAATAATATGGATTATATCCTCTTCAATTAAATACTACAATAGCTCAAAGTGAAGGTTCATTTCAGGTAGCAATTCAATTAGATCTTGCATTTGATAACCAATTTCTTGCATTTCATGACCAAGTAACATTTTTATATTGAGCAACAAACCAAGTACAGTTTCAAGGAGCAAATCTCCATTTTGCTTTTCTTTTAACTAAATCATAAGTTCATCATTCATCTGTAAATGTAGATTTTGCTTCTTTAGAGAAGTTATATCAAGTATTTTTTGAAGTATTTTTATTATTTGCAGTATTATTTTTAACTACTTTTTTATCTTCTTTTTTAGTAACTTGAGTAGCTCAAGGTAAAACAAGAACCTGACCTATACTCAAACTTCAAGCATTTTTTATACCGTTTTGAAGTAATATTTTTTTTCGTTCTATATTATATCTAAGAGATATACTAGAAATAGTATCTCAAGATTTTACTTGATATATAACTCAAGAAACAGGTGGTATTTTGATTTTTTCTCATGGTTTTAAGATATATTTTTCAGTCAAATTATTAGCCCATAGTATAGAATTACTTGATACATTGTGTGCTAAAGCTATTTTAGATAATGTATCTCAAGATTTTACTTTATAAGTTATAATTTCATTTTTCTTTTCTTCTTTTTTTGATATAATTGTATTTTCTTTTGGCGTAGAAACTACAGATCAATCTGTTAAATCACTTATTGATATGAAAGAATCTGGAGATAAACTAAGCGTATAATCCTCTCATAAATCTGTCTCAGTATAAGAGTCTAAGATAGAATTTTCATCTATATTTGGTTTATAAAAATTATAAACATTTTCTCAATATATAAATACAGAAAATAAAGGATATATAGGAAATAAAAATACAACTATAAAAAAAAGTGAATTTATTCAAAATCTATTATAAATTTTTTTAATAGGATGAATATGTGTAATATTTTGTTTTAATATACGAGAATGTCTAAGAATTTTTGCTTTAAAATTTACTTTGGAGACCATGTAAATATATTAAAAATTAAAAAAAAGTTTTGTCTAAAAACTACAATAGTCAAAAAAAAGGTATAATTAAAATACCTCCTTTTTATAAACTAAGCAACTGACAAAACTTCTAATTTAGTCATAGATGCTCTAAATCATCTATTTCTAACGTATCTTTTTTTAGCTTTCATTTTAAATACTCTTACTTTTTCATCTTTAAATTGATCTAATACTTTAAATTCTATTTTAGATCAAGATACCATAGGAGTACCTATTTTTGTATTATTTCATTCTTCATCAGAAACTAACATAGCTTCTATATTAAAAACATCTCAAACATTTTTAGCTAATTTTTTTACATCAATTATATCTCAAGCTCTAACTATAAATTGATTACCTCATAATTCTACAACAGCTAACATAAAAATTATAAATTAATAATAAATCTTTTAAGTATTAAAACTTAAAAAATAAAAACCCAAATTTTTCTTATTTCTTAACTCTTAATCTTATTTTTTTTGTGTATATATGGCTGGGGTGGTAGGGATCGAACCTACGAATGTCGGAGTCAAAGTCCGATGCCTTACCACTTGGCGACACCCCAATATTTATAAAAGCTAGCTAATTATATATTTTTTTTATTTTTGTCAAAAAAAAATTCATATTTTCTTATTTTATTTTTATAAAACTGTATAAAATAAAGGGAAAAATAATTTGTTTTTTATTTTTTTTTTATATAATTAAAAAACAAATTTATTTTTTAACTTTATAAAAATGAGTGGTTTAATGGATTTTGTAAAAATTATGCAAAAAAGACCTACTGATAAAACTATTTTATTTTGAAGAATTGGTTTCTGATTGTTTTATATTTTTCTTATGTATTACAATTTAATAACTTTAGGAAAAAATATAGATAATGAGTATTTTTTTTGATTATTACAAGTAAGTCAAGAAAACATAATAATAACAAAATATGTTATGATTTCTATATGAATAATTCCTGTGTTGATGTGAATAACAAATATATGTTTGCTTCCAAAAAAATATATAAGAATAGTTCAAATAATTTTTGGTATAGTTTTATTTTATATAGCTTGAAGTATAAAAGATAGTCCTGACTTAGATTTTGATATAATTATTGGTTTTATGTGATTATTACCACTTATAGCTTGAATAACTTGAAAATGTATAACTACAAAATGTATGAAATACATGGAAAAAATAACAAAAATAAGAGTTTAAAAAACTCTTATTTTTTTGATACAACTTCTAAAAGATATCTTCTTAATTCTACAACATTTATATTTTTTTTCGCAGAAATAGTAAAAACTTTTTGTCAAAAAAATAATTCTTGTGTATGAGAAAGAGATTTAGATATTTCTCAATTAGATAATTTATCTATTTTATTCAAAACAAAAACTAAAGGAATAGAAAGTTCTTGTAAATATTTAAACATATCTATATCTGTTTGAGTTGGTCATATTTTTGAATCTAAAACAACAACTATAGTTTTTATATATGGAGAAAACTCTCATAAATACCAACTTATTAAATTATCTAATTTTTGTTTTTGTTCTTCTCATAATTTAGCAAATCAATATCAAGGTAAATCTACAAAATGATGTTTATTATTTACTTTAAATAAATTAGCTGTTTTAGTTTTACCTGGCATAGAACTAGTTTTTACTAAATCTTTTTTTTGAAATATTCGATTAAGCATAGATGATTTACCTACATTTGATCTTCATACAAAAACTATTTGATTTTCATTGTTAAAATAAACTTTGTTAGAATCTATTGAAATTGATTTATCAAAATATACTTCCAAATTCTTCATAAAATATTTGTTAAAATCTAAAATATAATGTATAATAATAAAAAAATTAAAAATATCTAATTAAAATTTAAAAATGAATAAAAAAATAAAAAACAATGCTATATCTTGTTATCTATGACTTGGTTTTTTGATTCTTGTATCAAAGTCTAAAAATGAATATATAAATAATAGTTTTGTTAGAGATCATGCAAAAACTGCTAGTATTTTACATTTATTATTTTTAATAAATTATATAATTTTTATACATCTATGATTTTTATCTTGATTGTGAAATATACATTCAATAGATTTAAGACATTTAATAGCTAGTATAATTTTTATAATAATTTTTTGATTTATTATATTATGAATTTATAAAGCAAATTCTTGAATAGAATATTGAGCAAATGATATAAAAGATATAACAAAAACTGAAAATTTTATAAAAATAAATGAAATAAAATTAAAAGAAGAATGAGTTTTTACAATGATTTTTTCTTTGATACCTATTGTTTGATTTATAAATAGATGAAAATTTTATAATTATAAAAGCCAAATAATAGAAAACAATATAAAATTAAATTTATTTATAGCTCTTTTAATAAGTATCTTATTTATTTCTTGAAAAGAAAATTTATGAATATTTTTATTACTTATATATATAATTTTTATAGTTTTTTATACTATATTACTTGTGTCAAAATGAGATATAATACAAATAAATTTAAAATTTATACCAACAATACAAGATTTATATATATATTTTAAAATATATTTTAAATATATTTTAAAATATATTAGATGAAATTTTAAAAATATAAAAGATTTAACTCAAGAAATAAATGATAAAATATCAGAAAAAAATAAAGAAGAAATAGAATTTTTATCTACATTAAAAGAAAATAAATTAAAAAACACACTTTATTATATACCTATAATAAATATCATATGATTTATAGATATAAATTCAAAATATAGAAATCATGTAATAAACTGAATAATTATAACTACAATTTCAAT
>CAZIGU010000033.1:0-9927 GCA_964538545.1 uncultured Candidatus Peribacteria bacterium | reverse complement strand
TAATTATAAATTTGAAGATATACAAATAAAACCTATTTTTATAGTATGATGAGATGATAAAGTAATTGAAATATCTCGAGCTTCTATAATAGCAAAAGTTTTCAGAGATAAACTTATGGATACATATTCTTTACTTTATCCTGATTTATGAATAGAAAAACACAAGTGATATTGAACTAAGAGGCATACAGAATATTTAACTGATAAATCAAAAATAACTTGAATTCATAGATTGAGCTATAAACCAATAAGAAATATTTTAGATAAAAAACCTAAACTTTTACTTCATGTTTGTTGTTGACCTGATGCTAGTATTCCAATAGTTGATCTAAAAAAAGATTATGAAGTAATATGATTTTGGTATGATCCAAATATACAACCAAAAAAAGAATATAATAAAAGATTAGATGCTTTCAAAAAAATATGTGAAATAGAAAAAATAAATTTTATAGAATGAGAGTATGATGTAGTAAATTTTTTAAATAATATAAAATGACTAGAACACACTACTGAAAAATGAGAAAAGTGTACCATATGTTATGATATGAGGCTTGAAAGAACAGCTAAAGAATCAGAAAAACTAGGTATAACTTATTGGACTTCTACACTAAACACATCTCCTCACAAAGATTTAGTAAAACTTTTTAAATCATGAGATAAATATAGTTTATGAAAAAATCTAGAATTTTTAAAAATTGCTTTCAGAAAAAATAATTGATTTTTAAGAAGTGTTGAGTATTGTAAAACTCATGATATATATAGACAAGATTATTGTTGATGTATATATAGTGATACTTTTCCATGAAAAAATAATAAAAAATGAACTTTTTCATGATAATTTAATTTTTAATCTAAAAATATGTCTAAAAAAACAAATTTATTACCTTGAGAAAAAATACCTGAAATAAAAAAAACATATAAAAATGAAGATATTCAAAAAAATATACAAGAATTTTTAAATAGATTAAATAATTTAATAAAAAATAATTCTTAAAAATATGAAAAAAGTTCTTGAAAATAAAATATTAAATATCAAAGATACTACTTTATTTGACAATAAATTTTTATTTGATTACTTAGAAATTGATTTTCAAAAATCTGAAGTAGAAGTCTTTTTTATGTCTGAATTATTAAAAAAAAGAGAAAATACATCTTTACTTAATAATTTATGAAATAAATATGCTATGTATAGCAATGTATACAGTGAAAAAGATGAATTTGAAATTTTTAAAGAATTATTTGATTATGCTATAAATAACAATAAAAAGATTCATATTATCTGAATAACTTTAAAAGAAGAACTTGAAATATTAGAAAAATATTATGAAAATTTATGATTTCTTAGAGAAGATATAAATTGTTTTAAAGTAGATTTTAGTATTCCTTTAGTTACAGTTTCTGTAAATATAGAAAATTTTATATGGAGATGAAGTGATTATAAAAAATATTGAAAATCTATATTTTTTATCCCTCCTATAAGAGAGGCTTGATTAACAAAAGCTGTTTTTAAATGAATTAACAGATGAGTTATAGCATCAATATATTTTTGAGAAATCAAAAAAAATCATATAGATTTTTTGCAAAACTCTATAATTGAAGAGCATATTTTCCCTATAAATCTTGCAAAAATATTGTATTTTAACATGAAAAATATATGATTCATATGAGAAAAAAAAGAAATAATTATAGATTATTCAAATAATTATAATATAGTAAAAAACATAGAAGATTAGATTTTCTATGTTTTTTTTGACATATTTTTTTATTAGTATAAAATATTAACACTTTATAATTAATTTTATTTTATGAATATACACAAATTAAAGTTTTTGTCAGTTTTATTACTCATTTTTTCTCTTAGCTCTTGTTTATCTTCAGATAATAAGAGTGTAGAAAATGATAAAAAAACTGAATAATAAGTCAAGAAAATATATCTGAAGAAATACCTTGAGATTTATCAAAATATAATGATATTTTATTATCTTTATGAACAGAAAATGATTTAAAAAATCTACAAGAAAGTTTAAATAATTGAGATTTTAAAAAAAATGAAATATTTAAAAAAATTAATAACTTTTAATATACTTTTATTAGCCATAATTAGTTATAACTATTCTAATGCTAATAATTTAAAAGATGTAGCAGGTGTAATAAATGCAGTAAATCATATAAACACTGCTCATTGATGAGAAAAACGGAGTAATATTATAATATCATGAAACAATGTTACTGTAACTTGTGATAATTGACGGAATGCTTGAACTGTTAGCTTGACTCCAGCAGATATTAAAACTGTTGTTGATAATATATGACGACGAGCTGATATAATTTTATATGCACCTCCTCCTCCTGAACCAGTAATAACTACTACTTATTCAGATTCTACTACATCTTGATGTAGTAGTTACATATCATGATGGAATCCAAATTGGAGTAATTGTGATGCAGATTGAAACAAATGGAATAATTCATGAGATATAAATTGTAAACAAGTAAATACATGGTCTTCAGTTTCAAATAGTTGTTGAAGTCAAACATGTAGCACTACAACTACTTGTGTTGACTGAAGTTGTAGCAGTAGTACTAGTTGTTGACCTTGTTCTTGATGCCCTTCTGATACACCAAAACCTTCTGATGTAACAGAAACAAAAACAGTTTCTATAAATTTATCAGATACTGATACAGATACATATAATGCATACGCTAATAATTCTGATACAAATAAGATAAATATTACTATATCTGCAGTTACAAATGATAATAAACTTGTTGTAAATTTACCAAATCAAATAACAGATATAAAAGATGCATCTTCACTATGAGTTAATAGAATAAATAACTCTTGAGATTCTCCTATATATATATCAAATACAACTTCTTCAATTCCTAGCAGTTTTTCTAGATCTGCAGTATTTAATATATCATGAGTTAAATCAATTGCCCCTTTAAAAACTAATAATTGAAAAATTAGTTTCAAACTATGATGAACTTCTATGGAAATAACAAATATATATTATAATTTTAAAAAACCATTTATTTGAAGAATAGATATAATTGATAGTGATTGAAAAATAGATTTATGAACTTCTAATAAATTTGAAATAAATTATACAGAAAATAAATCTATAGATGAATCATGATTAGATATAAAAAATGATATAAATAATATAAGAGCACATGATGAATCTAATCATAAAGTAGTTTCTAAAAGTGTAAATAATACAGATAATACTTTTGAAGCAACTATAAATACTTCTTCTACAGCTACTAGCTTGTCTTCTCCTTGAATAAAGCTTGATAAACCTCCTATTATAAGTTATAATTTTTGATGAAAAAGAATTACTTATTATTTAAATTCACATGATGAAGATGAATGAAATAATAGTTCTGCTTTAACAAATAATAACTGAAAAGAATTTATATGAGCAAAAATAGTTTGAAATCTACAATGAGCTTGAAAGCAAATTATAACATGACAAAATGAAAACTTTTCTGATATATCTAAAACAGATTTAAGAACTCAAATTAGAAAAAATGCTTATAATTATATATCTTCAATGTCAAGTTGACAAATAGTTAATTGAGTTAAATATATAGTTTGAGATACTGAATTATCTTGAGATATTTCATGATATGAAACACTTGTAGTAAAAGACTGAAATGTTACAATAACTTGAGATTTAAATACTGCTTGAAAAAAACTTTGAATAATAGTATTAAAAGATTGATACAATGTTGATAATTGATATAATGCTTGAAAAACTTGAAATATTTATATAACTCCAAATGTAACAAAAATAAATTGAGTATTATATGCTGATTGATGACTTATGAGTGTTGACTCTAACTGAAGTGTTTATATAAAAGACAATTTTTCTAGAACTAAAGATTTAAAAAAACAACTTATATTAAATTGATCTTTATTTACAAGAAATACTATTTGATGAGCTATTCTTGCTTGAGATAATTATATAATTCCTTGAGGTAAAAAAATATCTTGAGATGATGTAAATTTCTTCAAAGCTATGAGTTATGATTTAAATTATGTAAGAAGATGAAATGTTTGATGTGATAAATCTATTCCTGCAAATAATAACTGTACAGATTCTTGAGAATATACAGATGCTTTTATTATTAAGTATAATCCAAACTTACAAGCAAATCCACCAAAACTTTTTGAAATTAAATAATTTCTCATATAATAGGAAGTAATTTTTACTTCCTATTATATTTTTATGCAAAATTTTTTAGATAAATACAACATTAGTTTAACTTGAGAAGAAATAAATAAATTTGAAAAATTATTAAATATATTTATAGAAAAAAATTCTCAAATAAATTTATCTGCCATAAGAAAAAAAGATCAAATTATAGAAAAACATTTTATAGATAGTATACTTCTTTATAATTATTATAAATTAGATTGAAAAATACTAGATTTATGAACTTGATGATGATTTCCTTGATTACCATTGAAAATAATTGATAAAAATAACTCTAGTTTCACACTTCTTGATTCTATATGAAAAAAACTAAAAATAGTAGATTATTTTATAAAAGAATTATCTTTAGAAAATATTTCAACTATTCATGCTAGAGCAGAAGAATTAGCACATAAAAAAGAACATAGAGAAACATATGATTTTGTTGTTTCAAGAGCAACTGCTTATTTACCTACACTACTTGAATACACTATTCCATTTTTAAAAATATGATGAATTTTTATTTCTTATAAGTTAGATAATCCTGAGGAAATAATCTCTTCTCAAAAAGCACTAGATACACTAAATCGAGAAATAATAAAAGAAGTAAAATACAATATATGATGACAAGATAGAATATATCTTTTTATACAAAAAGTATGACCAACACCAAAAAAATATCCTCGCACTAGATGAGAACCATTAAAAAATCCTATTATTTAATTTTATATTATGATATATATAGTTCCTACTGATACTTGTTTTTGAATATCTTGTAGTTTAGATGATGTGAAAAACTACAATAAAATATATGAAATAAAAAAAAGAGATCTTTCAAAACCTCTAGCAATAATGATTGAAAGTTTTGAGTGGTTAGAAAAGAACAAAAAAATTTTTTAAAAAATTATACTAGACCATTTACAGTATTGACTGATTCTAAAATAATAAAAATGATTTTAAATCTAGAACAAGAAGATTTTGAATATCAAAATAAAGAAATTTACAAAAAAATAGCTTTTAGAGTAGCTCACAATGATATTCAAAAAAAACTTATTAAAGAAATCTGACCTATTTTTTTAACTTCAGCAAACTTCTCATGAGAAAAAGAAATTTATGATATAAATGAAGCTAAAAAACAATTTTCTTCATTTTCTTGAATATCATTTTTATGAGAAAATATCTCACTAAACAAAGATACTCCTCCTTCTGATATAATAGAGTTTATATGAGAAACTAAAGATTTTAAAAAAATTAGATAAAAAAATTTGACTTTTAAATTATCACATATATACTAAGAGTGCTAAACTATTTTAGTGCTTTTTATTTTTTAACTTTATTTATATGAATATAATACCACTTTCTGACAGAGTATTATTAAAACCTGTTGAAAAAGAAAATATTACAAGTTCTTGAATATATATTCCTGAATCTTCTAATAAAGAAAGACCATATATATATGAAGTTATAGCTGTATGACCGGGAAAAGAAGATAAAAAAATAACTGTAAAAGTTTGAGATAAAGTATTATCTGGACAATACAGTTGAGATGATGTAAAAATAGATTGAAAAGAATACAAAATAGTATGAATTGATTATATACTAGCAATTGTTGAATAATAATTTTATTTTTTAATTTTTTAAAATATGGCTAAACAAATAAAATACTGAGATGATTTAAGAGCAAAAATGTTTGCTTGAATAGAAACTGTTGCAAAAACTGTTACCATAACTATGTGACCTAAATGAAGAAATGTTATACTTGATAAATGATATTGAACTCCTCAAGTAACAAATGATTGAGTTACAATTGCAAAAGAAATAGAAATTGAAGATAAATTTGAAAATATGTGAGCAGAACTTGTAAAAGAAGCTGCATCAAAAACAAATGAACTAGCTTGAGATGGTACAACTACAGCTACTTTACTGACTTATTGATTAGCTCGTGAATGATTAAGAGAAATAAGAACTTGAATAAATGCTATTGAATTGAAAAATGGTATGAAAAAAGCCTGACAATTAGTTATAGAAGAGCTTTCAAAAAATGCTAAAAAAATCTCTACAAAAGAAGAAATAGCACAAGTTGCTTCCCTATCTGCTCAAGATAAAGAAGTATGAGAAATTATAGCAGAAGCTATGGACAAAGTATGAAGCAATTGAGTTATAACTGTTGAAGATTGACAAACTTTTTGACTAGAACTTGAAACTACTGAATGAATGGAATTTGATCAATGATATATAAGTCCATATATGGTTACTTCTTGAGAAAAAATGATATCTGAAATAAAAGATGCCTACATACTAGTAACAGATCAAAAAGTATCAAATATGAAAGATCTACTTCCTTTACTTGAACAATTGATTTGAGAATGAAAAAAAGAATTAGTTATAATAGCAGAAGATATTGATTGAGAAGCTCTTACTACTATAATACTTAACAAATTAAAATGAGTTTTAAATATTTTATGAATAAAAGCTCCTTGATTTGGTGATAGAAAAAAAGAAATATTAAAAGATATAGCTATATTAACTTGAGCTAATCTAATAACTTCTGATTTATCTATGAAATTAGAAAATGTTTCTATAAATGATTTATGAAAAGCTTCAAGAGTAGTAAGTGAAAAATCAAAAACTACTATAGTATGATGAACTTGAGATGAAAAAGATATCTACTCAAGAGTAGAAGAAATTAAAAGAGCTATAGAAAATACTTCTTCATCTTATGATAAAGAAAAACTACAAGAAAGACTTGCTAAATTAGCTTGATGAGTTGCTGTTATAAAAGTATGAGCAGCTTCTGAAGTAGAAATGAAAGAAAAAAAACTTAGAATAGAAGATGCTTTAAATGCTACTAGAGCAGCTGTTGAAGAATGAGTTGTTGCTTGAGGTTGAGTAGCTTTATTAAAAGCTTCAAAAATATTAGAATGAGTTGATTTATGAGATGAAAATCAAAATATTTGATTAAGTATAGTTAAAAAATCTCTATCTTATCCTCTTAGACAAATAGCTGAAAATGCTTGAAAAGAATGATCTATAGTAATAAATAAAGTTTTAGAATCAAATGATGCAAATTATTGATATGATGCTTTTAAAGATGATTTTGTAGATATGATAAAATCATGAATTATAGACCCTAAAAAAGTAGAAAGAGTTGCTTTAGAAGAATCTATAAGTTTAGCTTGAATGTTTCTAACAACAGAAAGTTGAATAGTTGATTTACCTAAAAAAGAAGAAGAAACTCATTCTCACTGATGAATGTGAGGTATGTGATGAATGCCTTGAATGTGAATGTATTAAAATTAAAAAAAGAAGTTTTTATAAAAACTTCTTTTTTTAATTGATATTTTTTATTTTTTAAATATAAATACACATATTTTATAGTTAATTTATTTTAAATGTTTAAAAAGAAAAAAATTAAATCAAATAATTCTTGAAGTATAAATTTAAAACCTACAAAAAATATAATTAAAAAAAGTATTTTATCAATTTTTATATGAATAATTTGAGTTTTTTTTATACGAGTTATATGACTATGATTTTTAAATCAAGTATCAAAAATAAAATTGGATTTAGATACAATTATGAGTATTTTATGATTTGAGTTAAGTTTTGAAGATATTAAAGAATCAAATATAAAAATAAGTGAAGAATGAAAAACAAATATACTAATAACTTGAAGATGATGAGATGAAAATGATGCTCCACTATTGACTGACTCTATAATAATAGCTTCTATTTATTATAAAAAAAATACTATTTCATTTTTTTCAATTCCTAGAGATTTATATGTTTCATATCCTACTTGATATAAATGAAGAATAAATGAAGCATATATGAGATGATTAAAACAAAATCCAGAACCAAAAGAAGCTATTAAAAACCTAACTTCTATATTAACAAAGATGACTTGAGAAGAAATACATTATTATGTAGATTTAGATTTTGCTTGATTTAGAGAAATAATAGATACTATTTGATGAGTAGATATAAATGTTCCTAAAGAAATTTTAGATACAACTTATCCTTGACCAAATTATAGTTATCAAACTTTTCATATACTTCCTTGACCTCAAAATTTAGATTGATCAACTGCTTTAAAATATGCTAGATCTCGTCATAGCACAAATGATTTTGATAGATCTTTAAGACAACAATTAGTTATAAAAGCTATTAAAGAAAAAGTAGTAAGTTTATGACTTGTATCAAACCCTTCAAAAATAAAATCAATTTATAATATAATAAAAAAATATATAAAAACAGATTTAGATATATCTCAAATTATAAAATTATGATTATTTGTAAAAGATATTCCTACTAATAATATAATAAGTTCAAATCTAAATGACACTTGTTTTTACTGAAGTAATAATTGTGAAAAATGATGATTTTTATACGTTCCCCCAAGAGATCAATTTGGTTGAGCTTCAGCATTACTTCAAGAATGATGAACTGCAACAAATCCATCAAATTATGATAATTTATCATTGTATACTAATCTTATTTTTAATTATCCTTTAATATACAAAGAAAATCTAAAAATAAATGTTTTTAATGCTACTAAAAAATCATCAATAGCATTAAATTTTGCAAATAATTTAAAAAAATATTGATTTAATATTCCAGATAAAAATAGTTTATGAAATATAAAAGATGAAAAATTTGAAAAATCAAAAATACTTTATAAAACATGAAGTTGAGAAACAAAACCAGAAACAGTAGAAGCACTAGAATTGTTTATATTTTGATGAAGTCAAAAAGTTGATGTTTTACCAAAATATTCTAAAGATCCTGAAGTAGATATAGAAATAATCATATGAAATGATTATAAATATTTAAATTACTAAATAACTTGTAAAATATGTGATTTCAAACTATAAAAATTACAAAAAGTAAAATAAATAATTATAGAAAAAAATGAAATTTAAAAAAAATATTACTAATAATAACTTGATGATTTTTAGTTATTAGTATATTTTTTGTAATTTTTGTTTATGTAAAATATATAAAACCTCTTCCTAGCGTAAAAAAACTTGAAGAAATAAATATAAGTGAATCATCTATAATATATGATAGAAATTGAAAAGAACTTTATGTTTTATCATGAGAAGAAAAAAGAACTTATGTTGATTACACGCAAATATCAAAAAATATGATAGATGCTATAGTATCTTGAGAAGATAAAAACTTTTTTGAAAATCCATGAGTTGATATACTTGGTATTCTTAGAGCTTTAGTAAATTATTCCTTATGAAAATCATCAAAAATAGAATGAACATCAACTATTTCTCAACAATTGATTAAAAATGTATTTTTATCAAATGAAGTGAAAGTAGAGAGAAAAATAAAAGAAATTTATCTTTCTTATGCTATGAATAAAGAGTATTCTAAAGAAAAAATACTTGAACTTTATCTAAATAAAATTCCTTTTTGAAGTAATGCTTTTTGAATAGAACAAGCTAGTTTAACATTTTTTGGTAAAAAAGCTAAAGATTTAGATATATTGCAGTCAAGTATTTTAGCTAGTATACCAAAATGACCTACTTATTATTCTCCTTATAACCATATAGATAGACTTGTATGAAAATTGTATTTTTACAATCTAGATGATGAAAAAGATATCATAGATATAAAAACATATAAAGATCTAGAAACTTATAAAAAAGAAGTTGAGATATTTAAAGATTTTTTTTCTAAACTTACGTTAAAACAAGTTTGAGAAAATTGAATT
>CAZIGU010000032.1:0-10071 GCA_964538545.1 uncultured Candidatus Peribacteria bacterium | reverse complement strand
TATACAAGTTATTTCTTGAACTGAAGAAAATGTAAAAAGTTCTTTATTTCAAAGAAGAGAGAGTTTTTCTTTAGAAGATTATATACTTGATGTTTTTGTTCCTGCTCATGATGTAGTTAGTGTAAGAGCTTCTTGAGAAAAAGTAAAAAAGAAAAAAAATCTTTTTCCTTGATATATTCTTGTAAATATGGTTGTTACAAATGAAAGTTGGTTCATAGTTAGAAATACTCCAAATGTTACTTGATTTTTATGAGCTTGAAATATACCAGTTCCTGTATCACAAGAAGAGTTTAATCAATTAAAATGAACTATAGAAAAAAATTCCTCTACATATGCTTCTAAATTTAAATTATGAGATACTATAACTATAACTAAATGAACATTTGAATGAAATACTTGATCTATAATAGAAATAAATGATAAAAAGTGATACGTAAAAGTAAATATAAATATATTATGAAGAGATACTCCAGTAGAACTAGATTTCTCTCAAATAAAAATAAGATTATAAAATATGTTGATAAAAATAGTTTTAATTATAGTTTGATTATTTATATTAAATATTTGATTATATTTTACTATTCCTTCATATTCAAGCTTTATAAAAGATATTAAATATAACAAAATTGAACAAAATCAAGATTTATCAAAAGAGGATCCTATCTATAATCAAGAAATATATTCAAATAATTCTTTGCTTGAAAATATTTTAATTGATGAAAAACCTCAAAAAAATGATATAGATACAAGTTCTTGAAAACAAAATATTATTCATAATAATGATTTATATAATAATAAAGATTATTCTTCTATTTTAAATAGTTTTTCAAATTATAATTTATCAAAAATAGATTATAATCCAGATTATAAAATGTTTTATTTAACAAGTGAATATTTTCCAGAATATATCACTTATTCATGAACATGAATAGATTTATATATTTATAATAATGATTCTTTTTTAAATATATATAATTTTTTTGAAGAAGTAAAAGAAGATATTAAAGTTAGTATAAACAAAACAAATACTTTTTGAAAACAGTCTTTCTTTATAAACAAAGATACTCAAGATAACAGAGTAAGACTTGTAATAAATTATAACTATATTTTAATTTGACTTAATATAGATAAATCTTATTATGAAAATATTAAAGAAATATTAAAAAAATTTTAATTATTAAATTTGAAATTTTATGAGTGAAAAAATATATGTAACCAGTGAATGATTAGCTAAATTAAAAGAAGAATTAGCTTATTTGAAAAACATTAAAAGAGTTGAAATAGCAGATAAGCTTAGAGAGGCTATATCATTTTGAGATCTATCAGAAAATTCAGAATACGAAGATGCTAGAAATGAACAAGCTCAAGTTGAAAAAAGAATATTAGATTTAGAAGAACAATTAAAAAATGTAGAATTAGTTGAAGAAACTCATACTAAAAATGAAAATAAAGTAAAAATATGATCTATAGTTGTTATAGTTGAATCTTGAAAAAAAGAAGAACTTACTTATAAAATAGTAGGTACTACGGAAGCAGATATACTTAATTTAGATCTTTCAAAAATTTCAAATGAATCTCCTTTATGAAAAGTTCTTATATGAAAAAAGAAAAAAGAAACTGTATCATATAAAGCTCCATGAGGTGTATTTGAATATACTATTATAGATATTAAATAAAAAATATGGAATATAATTTTTTTTATAATAATTTGATTGTTATACCAGCAATAGCTTTTTTATTTTCAGTTATAATCAAATGAACTATTTCTATGATAAAAACTAAAAAATTTGAACTTAAAAAAGCTCTTTCAAGTTGAGGTATGCCATCTGTTCATAGTGCAGTTGTAACTGCTTTAACTATGGCAGTAGCTTTGAAATATTGAGTTTGATCAGATTTATTTGCTATATGTTTATGATTTACAGTTATTATTATATATGATGCTATCAATATAAGATATGAAGCTTGACTACATGCAGTAGCTATAAATAAATTATTATGAGAAAAATTTAAAGAATCTTTAGGTCATTTGCCAAGTGAAGCTTTTGCTTGAAGTATGGTTTGAATAATTACATCATTATTTTTATTTTACATATAAAAAATGAGTTATTTATAACTCATTTTTTTGACTTTTTTAAAAAAAAATATTATTATTAAAATTGCTTGTGATAATTTTTATAAAATGGAGGATTTCAAAATGAGCAAAAAACTTTTGTTTTCAGTAGTTTTCCTTAACTGGTCGTATGAACTCAACTCCATCAAAAATTACAACAATTGGTGGATTAGGAGCAATTACAGGAACTGTATTAAACAGGGAAAAACCTTGGCAAGGTACAGTTATTGATGGCGCTATTGGAGCTTTGGGTGGAAATATGTTAGAACAATCAGATAATGAAAGAGATTATCAACGACAACAATCTTTACCAAGAACTGATTGTCAAAAAGTCAGGGTTATTAAACAAGATAAAGGTTGTGTTATTTCTGATACTATAGAAGAAGTTTGTAGAGGTAATCAAACTACTTATAGTTATTAACAAAGTTTTTTAAATTTAAAACACTATTTTTTAAAAATAGTGTTTTTTTTGACAAAATAAATTTTTTTAGAGATTTTTTAGTATTCTCATAACTCTAAAAACATAATTTTTTCTATATTTTCTTTTGAAATTATTTTTAGTTTTATTTTATCTCAAGGTATTTTATTTTGTATTAAATTTGCTATATTATTTTCTAAGTCTACTTTTTTATCATCTATTTCAAGAATTATATCTCATAATCAAATTCAACTCTTTTCTGCAATAGATCATTTTAATATAGCATCTTTATCTTCTGGAATATATGCTCAATAATCATATTTTAATCATAATTGAGATTGTATTTCTCTATCAACAGGTATATAATTTATTCATATAAAAGGTCTTTTAATTGTTCAATATTTTTTAATAGACTCAAGTATATAATTGACTCTTTTTTTGCTTATAGGTATAGAAAATCAAAGTCATTGACTATTTCATGCTATAGCTGTATTTATTCAAATTATTTCTCAATTTAAGTTTATTAAAGGTCATCAACTATTTCAAGGATTTATAGCTGCATCTGTTTGTAATAATCATATAAGTCTTTCTGTATTATAATTTTGTCATCAAGCTTCTATGCTTCTTCATTTTCAACTTATTACTCAAAAAGATACAGAGTTTTGAAACTCAGCCAATGCATTTCAAATAGCAACAACAAATTGTCATATTTTTAAATATTTTTCGTCTTCTATTACTTCCAAAACTGAAAAATTTTTTCATTTTCAATCTATTTTTATAATTGCTAAATCTGTTAAAGGGTCTAAAGCTAATACTTGTGCATCATACTCAATTCAGTCGTTTGTTATAACGCTATATTTAGCATTTTGATCTCAAACTACATGTTTATTTGTCATAATAATTCAATCTTTTGATACAAAAAATCAACTTCATCATCATATCTTTTTTTCTATACTTCATACCCTTTCTCTGAAAAAACCCCAAGGATCACTTCTATACATTCAAACATCTTTTTTTATAATTATATTTACAACTGATGGAGAGGCTTTTTTAACTAAAGATGTTATTTCACTTTCTAAATCCGTAATATTTATTTTTTTAGTATCTTTTATTATTTCTTTTTCTTCAAAAAATCAATTTTCTGCAAAGTTTATTCATACTCAAAGAATTTTTATGATAAACAAACTTCAAAGAATTCAGCTTATAAAACTAAAAAAAATTATTATAAATACTATTACTTTTAAATTCATAATTTTCTTTTTACAAAATAAAAAAAGTATATTTATTATATATACTTTTTTAAAAAATCAATTCTAACTATTAGCAACTACATCAGCTACCACATCAACCTCAAGAAGTTCAACATCATCAAGTACTACAGCTAGATTCTCATCAACCAATAATGCTAATAAACATAGATTTTATTTCATCAACTTCTGGAATTATTCATTCAAAAATCATATCTTTAAATTCAATAGATTCTTCTTCTATTATTAAAGCAGGTTCTAAAGATATATTTAATTCTTCTTTTACAGATTCTCGAATTGTTTTTTCAGTTTGCATAAAATCATTTAAACCAAGTTCATCAATAGAAAAATTAACTCTTTCCAACAATAAATCTGCATCAGGATTGTTTCAATAAATAAGTATTTTCATATTATTTAAAAGATTACTAAATAAGTAATATTATTATATTTATATTTTTTATAAATCAATTTTTGTTATATTTTTTGTATTTCTTCTTTTTGAAGTCATAAATCTTGCATAGAAAATCGTCTTTTATCAAAAAAATATTCTTTTTTAGATTTTCATAATCTTATAGGTATAAGTTGAGAAGAAAAGTATTTGTATAATCATATTGCTAATTCTTTTTCTGATATATTTTCAGATGTTATAAATCATTTATTTTTTAAATCATTATATAATTCTTGATAATATTTATCTTTATTTTTATTTTTCTTTTTTAGAAGTTCTTCTATATTATTAAAAAAATCATTTATATGGTTTACTATATCTATTTTTCTTATAGGCATACCTAATCTTGTTAATTCTCTAAATTTTTTAAATATATCATATATACTATGTAAAGATAATCATTGTTCATTATCTTGTCAATTTAATACAAATTTTATCTCAGTTCATACTCATTTCATAGATGAATCAATACTATCACTCATAGGTAATAAACAATCTCAAACAAGTTTTATTTCTCTGTATGTTGTTGAAGTTCATTTATTTGTTTGTTCATATACTAATTCATCTTTTGATTTTTGTTTTTGAGATACTTTAGTTTGTTCTTCTAACTTTAGATAAAAATCTTTATCTAAATAAATATTTTTTTTAACCTCTTCTAAATCTAATCAATTTTTATTTGATATTTTAGCTTCTCAAGAATATACTATTTGATCTATATATTGCATAAGTATAGCTGCATCTGTATAATTATCAATATATATAGTTGATCATACTAAATCTTTAAATTCATCAACTGCAAAATATTTAGGGTCTGCTATTTCTTTTCATACTATAGATTCTTCTCATTTTTGTCTAGTTATGCATTTAAAAGAAATTATTTTTTTCTCTCAATTATACTCATAAACAAAATTATATTTTCTATAATGAACTCAATCCTTTTCATATTCTTCTTTTCTATCAGGTTGAAAATATTTATCCATATATAGTCTTATAAATTCTCTATCTAAGAATCATATTTGCCTTATGTGTTCATTTGTTAAAATATCATTTACAGCATATCATACTTTTGCTATAGCGCAGTTTATAAATCAACTTGTTTTATTTGTTTTAGTTTCTTTTAAAAAAATTATTAAATCTTCTTTATTTCTTATTTTTAATCACTTTATTTTTGCATTTATTATTTTTTGGTATCTTTTTTCTATTAAATCTATCGATTTTTGAAGTATCAAATTTACTCTTTCAATTCATTTTTTTGAATCTAGATCTATTTTAAGTCTATTTTCTACAAATCGTATTAATTGTACATCATCTAGATAAGGTATATTTAAAAGATCTAAAACAGTTAAATCTTCTTTTATACCATTTTTTGATATCAGTATGGCTTTGTCGTGAGACAGTATTTTTTCATAATCATCACTATAAAAGTCTGTATAATCTATTGAAACCCCTTGTTTTTCTTGTTTTGTATTTAAAGCTCAATTTATATCTTGTAGTGAAATTACATTATTCATAATTTATTTTATTAACAAACTAAAAATTTCTCTTCATACTAGTTGAGAATCTCTTTTGTATAATAAACTTCATTTATTTGTTGGTTTAAAATTTGTTTTGTTTTCTTCTAAAATTTCATTTATTACACAATATTTCTCTATTATATCATATATTTCATTAAAAAACAAAAATTTTCATTTCACATCCCAAAAAGGAAAAGAAATAACTATATTTCATTTAAATCATCACAATCTTAATCATTCAAAAAATCAATTATATAAATCTTGCAATTTTTCTTTTTGTTTATTGATTCTATCAATAGAAATATTATTTTTTGTCATTACTTCTCATAAATATCATTCTGTTATTATTAGATCTATTTTATTTAAATCTTTAAATTCAGATATATATTTTGCATTTTGATTGAAAATATTATAATTAAAATTATATTTTCATTTTATATCTTCCAAATTTTTACTTGAAGTTTCTATCATGTTTTTATTGATATCACTTCAATATATTTCTTTTATTCACATAAGAATTCATTCTATCAAAACTGTTCATAATCAGACAAAAGGGTCATATAAAGAAATTATTTCTTTATCTTTTTTTCAAATATTTATCATCATTTGTGCTAGTTTTGGAGGAAGCATTCATATATTCATATCTCTTGTTTTTGAAAAATCTCTATTTGAATAAGAATATATATTTTGTACAAATATAGTTCTTCAGAAACTATATAAATTATTAAAAAATAATATATTTGTATCTGTTTCTTTTTTTACAAGTCATTCTTTTATAATAATAGTTGATGAAATATTTTTAAAATCTTTATTTACAAATCTTGGGTTTAATCAAGTATTTTTAACAATTTCTTTAGAAGTTTTTAACAGTTCTTTTATTTTTAATCAATTATTTCAAAAAATATTTATAGAATAATTAAATTTTCATGTATAATTTTTTGGAATAAGATTTTCCTTTAAAATATTATTTATATCATCTCAAAAAGACAATATTTCTATAACTTTTATAGTTCAGCCTAAAAAATCAGCTTTTTTTAAAATATCTTCTTTTTTTATTCAAGATAATACTAATATGCTAATATCACAAAAAACTGTATTTCACTCTGGAAATACAGCCAAAATTTCAGCAATGCTAAGTTTAAATTCTCTTCATAATTGGAATGCAAACATAATTTATTTTTTATATTTTATAATCAAAGAAATATCTTCTATTGTTCATTTAGCATTTATTTCTATAAGTTTTCATTCTTTTTTATATTGTTCCACTATTGGTATAGTGACATCAAAAAACAATTTTATTCTAGTATTTATTGCTTCTTCTTCATCATCTGCTCTTTTTGTCAATATATTTCAATTTCTTGGATTTATAGTAGTTCAAGCTGGAAAAGTTTCTCAAGTTTCTTTATCATACATTCTTCATAAAAGTCTTTTTTTAGCTTCGTTTTCATCTAAATTAAAAAATATTACTTTATAATCTCAAACTATTTTATCAACAGACAATTTATTTCATTCATTTCTAACGAATCAGTCTAAAATTAGATTTTGTCAAATATTATCATTTATAACTTCTTGCAAAATATCTTCTACTATTTTAGGCTCTACTTGTTTTCATGATTCTATAGTAGTTTTTACTAGTTTTCATAATGGAGTATCTTTTGAAGCTATTTCTCTTAAAGCAGTTCATGTTTCATATAGTTTAAATCAAAAATTTTTTTCCAAAATTCTTGCTTGAGTTCATTTTCATGATCATTGAATTCATATAAGAACTATTTTCATAATTTTTTAGTATCAAAATAAAATTTTTAAAAGGGTAATAAGCCGGATTATGTACTTCTGCATCAATCTATCTAGGATTTGAATCACTTCAAACCTCAAGCTGGGTATATTTGTTATTTTACAGAGGAATAAATAAACAACAAATACCATTCCCATTGCACCTTACACAGTTTACCAAGTTTATTATATTGCTATAATTCTCCAAAAATAGCTTTAATATCTTACTTAAAAATAAATTTTAAAATTAGTTATTAAAACACTTTTTGGCTTTTCACCTTTTAGGATTTCTCCTTAGTATTGTCTCTGTGGCACTAGTGGTATTTGAATATTATTTTTTATTATTCAAACCAAAGCCGTTAGCTTTTGTAATTTCCTCTTGGTGTCCGGACTTTCCTCAGTTTTTAAAAACCGTAGATGCATGCCCTTTTAAAACTTGACGATTATATACAAAAAATATTAAAAATAAAGTTTATTTTGAAAAAAAATATTTTTTTATATAATTGAAAAAAATATTTTTATTTATAATTAAAACAAAATATGAATATCATAAAAGATAAATTAAAAAATATTATAAAAAATATTATAAAAGAATTATACAGTTTAGATAATATAGATTTCAATATAGATACCCCACCAAAAAAAGATTTATGAGAGTATTGTGTATGATTCTTTAGTATATCAAGTTTACTTAAAAAATCTCCTATAGTTATAGCAACTGAAGTAAAAGAAGTTTTAGAAAAAAATATTTATATATCATATTTAAATATAACTTGACCTTATTTAAATATAAATTTAACATTTAGTTTTTATACAGATATATTTTTAAAAGAAAAATTAGAAGTTATTTCTATATGAAAATGAGAAAAAATAGTTGTTGATTATATATGAGCAAATATATGAAAACCTCTTCATATAGGGCATATGTGTACTCCTAATCAATGACAAGTTACTTGTAATTTGTATACTAAATTATGATTTGATGTTATTTGAGATTCTCATTTATGAGATTGGTGAATAATATTTTGAAAACTTATTTTGGCATATAAAAAATGGTGAGATGAAGAAAAACTAAAAGAAAATGCAGTTGATTATTTATTGGAATTATATATTAAAATAACTAAAGAATCAGAAGAAAATCCAGATGTAGAAGAAGAAACAAGACAAGAATTTAAAAAACTTTCCTTAAATGATAAAGATAGTATCTTAATTTGGCAAAAGTTTACAAGATATAGTCTTGATGCTATGTCAATACAATTAAAAAGATTAAATGTAAAACCTACATATGATATATGAGAAAGTTTTTACGAATGACTTAATTTGCCAAAAATGTGAGATTATCCTGATTTGAAATACAATATGAAAGATATTGTATTAGATTTAATATCTAAAAAAATAGCTGCACAAAATGAAGATTGATCTGTTTGAGTTATTTTTGATGAAGAAACAAAAATACCTAGTTGTGTTTTGCAAAAAAGAGATAAAACTCATTGATATTTAGCTTCAGATATACGAGCAGTTAAATATAGATTTGATAATTTTAAACCTAAAAAAATAATATATCATATAGATGTTAGACAAACTCTTCATCTAAAACAAGTTTTTGAAATATCAAAAAAAGCATGATATGCAGATAATATAGACTTAATTCATGCAAGTAATTGATTTATATCACTAAAAACTTGAGCTATGAGTTCAAGAAAATGAAATATAATTAAACTTAATGTTTTATTAGATGAAGCTATTTTAAGAGCTAAAAAAATAATTTTAGAAAAAAATTCTTCTTTAGATGAAAATACTTTAAATGAAATATCAGAAATTATATGAATATGAGCTATAAAATATTGATATTTATCAAAATCTCGTTTAACAGATATTGTTTTTGATTGGGATGAATTTATGACTTTTGAATGAAATAGTTTTCCATATGTTGCATATAGTTATGTAAGAGCTAAAAAAATAGTAGAATCATCAAATATAATTTCAGGTGAATTTTGAGAATTTTATCATAAATCACAAGTAAATTTATTTAAAGAATTATATAATTTAAATGAAGTTTTACTTACAGATTATGAAAATATTATGCATCATAATTTAGTTTTATATGTTTATAATTTATCTAAAAATTTTTCATCTTTTTATAATGATGTAAATATATTAAATGAAGAAGATATTAAAAAAGTAAATATAAATATAAATCTTATAAAACTTTATATGCAAGTTTTAGAAATAATTTTTGAGATACTTGCTATAAAATTACCATACAAAATGTAAAAGAAAAAGGACCATAAAATATATTTGTAATATAATTTATGGTCAAGCCAAATACTTAATACTCTTGTATATACTATAAAACAAGAGATAAATATTTGGGAGGTGAGTAATTTTCTAAACTAAGATTCTTTTTGAGAACTTACTTAATAAAAAACATTGTTATTATTATATATAAAAAAATAAAATGTCAAATGTAAATTATAATAATTTTGCTAAAACCTTTTCTAACTCAAGAAAAAATATGAAATGGGAAGAAATATATTATTTTTTTTCAAAAATTTGAAAAT
>CAZIGU010000031.1:0-10361 GCA_964538545.1 uncultured Candidatus Peribacteria bacterium | reverse complement strand
CAGGATTAACATAGTTATCTAGTGTCTCATTTAGGTTTTTAGATTCTTTATTTTTATTTGACATTTGTTTTTATTTTAATAAGTAAAATTTTATTTAAATATTTCTTTAAAATTATTTAAAGAATCTTGAGTTATTCTATTAATTCCTCAAGTTTTAGCTGACAATATACTTTTTTCAATATTTGAAATAGTTTTTCATAAAAGTATAGTTTGAGAATCTTTTAATTCTTGTTTTATTTTTTTAACTTTTTCTATAATAATATCAAAATTATTTATTATATTTAACTTCTTATCATTTGAACAAAAATTAAATATTTGTCTTATCTCATATCTATCTTTATCTGAAAAAACACTATTTAAAAGTAAATTTTCTAATTTTGTGTTTATCATAAATTTTATTAAATTAAATAATTACTTGATTATTATATAATATTTTTACAAAAAAATCAACATTTTAACCTGTTCACAATGTAGATAAAACTTCATTTATAGAAGTATCTCATAAAACTACTTTTAAAAGTCAATCATCAAGTATAGGAACCATTCCATCTCATATAGCTTGTATTTCTATTTGTGTCCTTGAAGCATTTTTTATAAGAAGATCTTCTATTTTTTCATTCATTTCAAGTATTTCATATACTCATAATCTTCATTTATATCAAGTATTATTACATTTTTCACATCATCACTCTTTAGCTGAATATATTTTTAAATTTTCTTTATCTTTTATATATCTTCAAACTCTTGATATTAAAAAACTTTTTTCTTTATCTGTTGGTTCATGTTCTACTTTGCAATGAGGACACAATTTTCTAACTAATCTCTGAGAAATAATCATTTTTAAAGAAGAGGCTATCAAAAGTGGATCCACTCATAAATTTAAAAGTCTTTGAAGTGTATGAACTGCAGAATTTGTATGAAGTGTAGAAAAAACTAAGTGTCAGGTTATAGAAGATTCTATAGCTAATTTAGCAGTTTCAGAATCTCTTATTTCTCATACCATGATTATATCAGGATCTTGTCTAAGTAAAGACCTAAGTCAATCTGAAAAATTATATCATATACCTCGATTAACTTGAGAATGATTTACTCAAGGAATCCTGTATTCAACAGGATCTTCTAGTGTAGATATGTTATTTTCCATAGCATCAAATTGACTCAAAAGAGAAAAAAGTGTTGTTGATTTACCTGATCAAGTAGGTCAAACAGCCAAAATCATTCCATGAGTACTTCATAAGTATTTTTTTATTTTTATCATATTATATGGAAGTAATCATAAGTCTTTTAATTGAGGTGGTTTATCATCTTTTTTTAAAACTCTTATAACTATTTTTTCTCAATATATCATTGGTAAAACAGAAATTCTTAAATCCACTGTTTTTCATCAAAACATATTAAAATTTATTTTTCAATCTTGAGGAAGTCTTTGTTCATCTATCTTTAAAAAAGCCAAAATTTTTATTCTTGCTACTAAAGAACTCAATTTAGATATTTCTAATTCTTTAAATAAAACAAAATTTCAATCTATTCTAAAACGAATTTTTATATTTTTTTCATTTGGCTCTATATGTATATCAGAAACTCATTTTGAAGTAGCTCTCAAAAATAAATCATTAACAAATCAAACTATGTTTTCATCATCATCTTTAGAAAAATTGTTTAATCACAAATGTGATGTTTTATTTCAACTAGATGTAACTCAAAATATATCATCTACACTAGATTGAGATTTTGTTTTATCTTCTTTTTTAGTTTTTAAATTAGATAATATATTATTTAAAGCCATATTTTTTTATTATTTATAAATACTTTTAAATAATATCATATTTCAAAAATTATAACAAATAAATTTTATTGACTTTTTATATTTTATATTTTATCTTTTATAAAATCTAATAATTTTTGTTTAAATATGTTTTTATCAAAATTATTTATTGCATATTCTCTTATTTTTTGATAATCAAAAGAAGTGTTTTCAAATTGAGTTATAGCATTGTTTAGACTTCTAACACTTTGTGAATCAAAAAATATTCAAGTTTCATTTGGTATTACTGTTTCTAAAACTCATCATTTATTGTAAGCTATAACAGGAGTTCAAGACATCATAGCTTCTACTGGAACTAATCAAAAATCTTCATCAACTGGAAACAAAAATCATTTTGCACTTGAATACAAATCATATTTTTCTTCATTTGCTATATTTATCTTCCAAGTTATATTTAATTTAGATTCTTTTTGTAATTTTTTTTGAAGTTTATTTATAGTATTTGTTATTATAACTAGATTTTTACCATTTTTATTAAAAGTATCCACCAATAAATCAAATCTTTTATATGGAATAACTCTTCATACATATAAATAAAAATCTTTTTTTTCTGATATATAAAACTTTGAGCTATCAACTCAAGGATACAAAACTTGAGCTTCTTTATTGTAATATTTATTTATTCTACTTTTTGTATTTATAGAATTTGCTAAAAAATAATCTACTCTTTGAGCTGCTACATAATCCCATATTCTAAGAGAATGAACTATTTTGGGCATTAAATATTTTCAAAAAAAGTTTAAAAATCAAAACTCCATCATATTTAGATATTCATGATAATGACTCCAAAAATATCTAGTAGGAGTATGACAATAACAAATATGAATAGTTTCTGGTTTTGTGATAATCCCCTTACTTTCAGCAGAAGAAGAAGAAATAACTAAATCATATCCAGATAAATCAAAACTTTCAAATCGATAAGGTCTTAAAAATAAAGCTAATTTATGAGATTTTGAAAAAAAAAGAATTTTTTGTATAAAACTAGTTTTTATAGTTTTTCACTCAAATAATTTATTGTTTTTTTGATGAAAAACAGAAGTATAAATATCAGCCTCTGGAAAAACTTCCATAATATGAGATAACACAAGTTCTCGACCTCACATATCTTTTATCCAATCAACAACAATTGCTACTTTTAGTTCTTTCATGTATTTAGTTTAAAAAATATTTTTTGAAATTATATATTTTTTTAGTATATTGCAAAAAATAATATTTTATAAATTAAATAAATGCTAGAAAAAGTTTATAAAAAAGATAATATTTCTGCAAAAGAAGATATATTGAATTTATATAAAACAAAATGATTTGTAATAGTAAACTATATATATTTTGCAAATTTAGTGATAAACAAAATAATTTCACTAAAAGATAAAAAATGAGAAAAATCTATTTGAGAATACAAAAAAGCTCTTAATAATTGAGATTTTTTACTTCCTGACTGAATAGCTTTTAGATTGTATTATAAAAAATATTTTAAAATAAATTTACAAAACTTAAATTGAACAGATTTTTTATTATATTTTTTAAAAGATTTAAATAATATAAATTTAATATTTTATTGAGCACATAAAGATACTATAATAAAAGCAAAAAATAATATAGAAAAAATAACTAACCAAAAAGTTTTTTATTATCAAAATTGATATAGTGATTTTGATTTTGATAAACTAAAATATATAGAAAAAAGCAAAATAAATATACTATGTATTTGATTATGAAGCCCTAAACAAGAAATATGGTGTCAAAATAATTTAGAAAATATAAAAAAATATAATCTAATAGTTTTAAACCAATGAGGTAGTTTTGATTTCTTATGAGAAAAAGAAAAAAGAGCTCCCAAAATATGGCAAAAACTCAAAATAGAATGGCTTTTTAGATTTATAACAAATCCTAAAAAAAATTTTAAAAAAGTCATATATAGCTTGTATGTGTTTATTTATTTGATTTTTTAGATAAAAAATATATAAATAACATATTATTTTACCCTTTAATAATATAAAAAATGCAATACTCTTTAGAATCTATTGATAGAATAGAAAAAATTAAAAAATTAAAAGAAGCTTGAGTAATAGTTTATGCAAATAATTATCACTGAAAAACTGATATAATTGAAATACAAAAAAGTAATTTAATAAAAAATGTAGAAGATATTCAAAATAACTGAGCTAATTTAGACTTTCAAACTGCTTGAAGACTGATGAGCTATAAAAGTCATGGGAAACTTGCTTTTGCTAAAATAATGGACCATACTTGAGTTATTCAAATATGTTTTATGAAAGATAAACTTGTTTTTAATACTTGAAAAGAAACTGTTTCAAGTGTAGTTATGAATGGTGAAGAAAAATGAGCTTTTAAAATAAGTGAAAAATTTATAAATGTATGAGATTATATTTGAGTAAAATGAGATTTATTTCTGACTAAACATGAAGAATTAACTCTATTTGTTGGAGAATTTCAAATATTATCAAAAGCTATCAGACCACTTCCAGAAAAATATCATTGAGTAACAGATATAGAAACTCTATATAGACAAAGATATCTTGATATGATTATGAACGAAGAAACTTTTGAAAGAATGAGACTTAGAAGTAAATTTATAAAAACTTTAAGAGATTTTTATGATGAACACTCTTTTGTAGAAATAGAAACTCCTGTTTTATGAAATGCTGCTTCAGGTGCTGCTCGAGCTCCTTTTATAACTCATCATAATGATTTTGATGAAGAATTTTTTTTAAGAATTAGTCCTGAAACTTTTTTAAAAAGAGCTACCGTATGAAGATTTGAAAGAGTTGTAGAGTTTACTAGAAACTTTAGAAATGAATGAAGTGATCCAAGTCATGTGCAAGAATTTTCTGCTATAGAGCACTATAGTTGTTGGTGGAATTACAAAGACAATATGGATTTTACAGAAAAAATGTTTGAATATATTTTCTCAAAAATGCCTGAATTAAAAAAAGAAGTATTAGTAAAAGATAAATCTTGAAATGAAAAACTCGTAAATTTCTTAACTCCATGGCAAAAAATAGATTATATACAATGAGTAAAAGAAGCTTGTTGAATAGATGTGTCAAAATATTTTGTTTGAGATGAAGAAAAACTTATAAAAGATATCAAAAATGCTTGAGTAGAATTTGTATGAATGGAAAAAATGGTTGTTCCTACACTTATAGATTATTTATATAAAAAAGTTTTAAGACCTAGTATAGTTGGTCCTGCTTTTGTATATAATTATCCAAAAACCATGCAACCTCTTGCAAGACAAAATGATGAAAATCCTTATATAGTAGAACAATTTCAAGTAGTAGTAAATGGTTGGGAAATCATAAAAGCATATTCTGAATTAGTTGATCCTCAAATACAAAGAGCAAATTTTGAAGAACAAGCTAAAGCAAAAGATTTATGAGATGAAGAAGCTACTTCTCCAGATGAAGATTTTGTTCTTGCTATGGAATACGGTATGCCTCCACAATCAGGTTGGTGAATGTGAATAGAAAGAACTTTTTCTTTATTAACTTGACAACAAAACCTTAGAGATGTGCAATTATTTCCACTTATGAAAAATATAAAAGAATAATTTTTTAGATTTAAATAAAAATTGAAAAAATAAAATATATTAAAATAATTTAAAAAAATAACCCCTAAAAAATGAAAAACTTTTATTTCTCTGCTATAAACTTATGATGTAGCAAAAACTTAGTAGACTTAGAATTTATGATTTGAAATATATTTAATCTATCAAAAGATGTAGATATACAATTTTTTCAAAATCCTGATGATGAAGAAGTAGAATATATTATTATAAATACTTGTTGATTTTTATCTAGCTCAAGAGATGAAGCAGAAAAAACTATAAAAACTTATGACGATGCTTGAAAAAAAATAATAGTTATGTGATGTTATACAGAAGTTAAAGATGATGTTTTTTTATCTAGTCTAAAAAATCTTCACTCTGTTATACCACATGATGACTCAAAAAATCTTGATTTTATATTCAAAAATAATGCACTAAAAAATATAAAAACAAATCTTGAAAAAGTAAAAGTAGAAAAAATACAAAATTATCTAAAAAATATTTGATGAGATTGAGTTTCAAGAAAAGCTTTTATATGGTGAAGTAAAGATGTAAGAGCTTATTTCAATGCAGATTTATGATATGAATATCTAAAAATATCAGAATGATGTGATAATAACTGTACTTTTTGCATAATTCCAACTATTAGATGAAGACAAAAATCAAGAACTATAGAAGATATTTTGGAAGAAATAAAAACAATGGTAAATTATGGAGTTAAAGAAATACAAATTATATCTCAAGATACAACTAGATATTGAACTGATTTATACAATGAAGCAAAACTTGTAGATTTACTTGAAAAAATAGATGAACTAAAATTAGATTTCAAATATAGATTATACTATATGTATCCCGATATATTGACTTTAGATCATCTAGATAGATTAAAAAAACTCAAAAAAATGCTTCCATATTTTGATATACCTTTTCAACATATATCTTCAAATGTATTAAAAAAAATGTGAAGATTTTATAATGAAGATCATATACATACACTACTTGAATATATAAAAACAAATTTTGAAAATGCTTTTTTGCATACAAATTTTATAGTTTGATTTCCTTGAGAAAAAGAAGAAGATTTTGAAAAACTAAAAGATTTTATCAAAAAATATGAATTTGATAGTGTTTCTCTTTTTGGTTATCATGATGAAAAACTAGCTACTAGCTATAAGTTATGAGAAAAAATAGATGATGAAAATATAAAAACTAGAGTTTCTGAATTAAAAGAAATTTTAAACAAAATATATGACCAAAAAGATAGAAAAAGAAAAAATACAATTCAAAAATGATATATTACAGAAATAAATTGAAACAATATAACTATAAGACCAGAAATAAAAGCTCCAGAAGTAGATGAATATGATAATGTAAATATAAAAAATATTTTATGAGAAAAAAATCTTGAAATATGAAAATTTGTAGAATATAAAATTTAATTTATAATTTTAAATTTATGAAAATTATTTTTTCTATCATATTAAATGGTAGTATACTTTTTGCAATTTGGTATTTTTTAAATACTCCTAATCATCCAGATTCTATAGTGGTTTTACCTTCTGGAATAGAATCTTGGAAAATATATTTATTATGATGACTTATACTTTGAGTTTTAAACTCAACTGTAAAACCTGTTTTAAAGCTATTATGATTAACATTATTTTTTATATATCCTATAGTTTTACTTGTTATAAATATTTTTATATTATGGCTTCTGCAATGGATTATAAATGATGTTTTAGTAATAGATTGATTTAAATATCAAATTAACTGAATAACAAATTATATAATTGCTGTTGCAATTTTTGTAATTTTGAATATGTTATATGGGATTTTATTTTCTAAAAAATAATTATATGATAAATGCTTTAAATATTTCTATAGTAATTATATCTGTTTTACTTATATTAGTAGTATTATTACAAAATAAAAATGTATCTTTAAATCTTACAAGTATGTCTTGAGGAATGTGACCTGTTACAAAAAGATGACCTGAAAAAATTCTACAAAATACTACTATAGTTTTATGAACTTTATTTATTTTAAATGCAATAGCATTATTTCTAATAAAATAATATGAATAAAGAAAATATCAACAAACTAAAAAAATACATATTTTTTATAAGTTTGTTTTTTTGTTTAACTCTATGATCTCATTTATTTTACTTATATTTATACAATGATGCTAAAGAAACTCCTTTAGAATGATGAAGTGTTTCTGAAGCAATTATTTGAGATTTTCCAAACCTAAATCCTCTATTAAATAACTCTGATTATAACAAAAATATCATCTATAACCTGTATAGATGAATTTTGAAGTATGATGAAAAAGAAAAAAAATTTGTACAAGATCTATGAAAATGTAATACTTCTGATTTATCAAACATAGAATGTTTTATAAACTTAGAAGCAAAATGGTCAAATTGAGAAAATATAACAAATCAAGATGTTATACATACTTTTAAAATCATACAAAACTCTGATGTAAATACTATTTTAAAATCATATTTAAAAAATACTGAAATTTATGAGAAATCATGAGCTATAGTATTTAAATCAAAAAATAGAAATATAAATATACTTCCAATATTAACTCAAAGTATAGTAAATAAAAACTACCTTGACAGTATTTGAATAAAAGAATTGTATTCTAAATTTAACCCTATTTGATGAGTATTTTCTTGACCTTATATGGTTGATAATATAAGTTATGATGATGCACTATGAATTCAAAAATTAATATTAGTAAAAAATCCTTATTATAATGAAGAAAAAATATATATCTCAAAATATGTATATAAATTTTTTAAAGATATTTCTCATTTTTCAAAACATAAAGATAGTGTAAATATTTTTAATGATACAACAAAAAAATATAGTGATATATCTTCAAGATTTCAAAATTTTCCATATAATTTAAATCAATTTGTATGATTATTTGTAAATGAAGAAAATATAAAAAATAAAGAAATAAGAGAATTTATATTATCAAAAATAGATTCATCAAAAATAATAAATGAGCTAAAACTAGATGTACAAGATGTAAACAATATATTTCAAACAGATAAAAAACAAATATATAAAAATATAGCTTTAGAAAAAGAGTTAGAAAAAATATGATATTTTAAAAAAGATATATTACAAAAAAAACTTTTAGAAGAAAAAATAAATAAAGAAAAATCTAAAAAAACAGTTTGAAATATACAAAATCTAAAATATATTTTCTCTCCTATAAGTAAAAATTATGAGTTTTTAAGTGATAAAGAAATCATTTTAAAATGAAAAACTCAAGACAAAAACCCAGATAATGTATATATAAATTGATATAAATTATCTTCTTACAAAAAATGACAAAAAGATTTTATATATAAACTTTCTCAAAATTTTAAAAATATAAAAACCTGAGAAAATAAATATATTGTCGAATTTGAAACTTGAAAGAAAAAAGAAAAAGTAGAAGAATTTACAATTTTTTATAATACAGATAAAAATATATTATCTAAAGAAAAAGATAAATTTTATAAAGAAATAGAAGAAGTAAATAAAAAATCTATACAAGAAATAACTCTTGATGAAACAACTATAAATAAATTAAATTCTTTAGAAGAAAGTTATTTTTACAATAAAGATTTCAAAAAATATTCTCTAAAAATAAACTATATTTGAGAACAACAAGTTTTTGAAGATATTGCAAATAAAATAAAAGAATCTTTAAATTCTAACTGAATAGATATTGTTTTAAAAAATATGAAAATATGAGATTTAAACAATATGATTTTAGAAAACAAAAAAGATTATGATATGATTTTAGTATGAATAGATTTATGATATTTTGATTATAACTTAAATTCTTACTTTAATTCTAATCAAACTGAAAACTGATTCAATTTTTCAAACACAAAAATAAAAGACATAGACAATCTATTAGAAAAAATATCAAGCAAAGTTTACAATAAAAACAATATAGATAAAGATATAAATAAACTAATTGCTCTCATAGAAGAAAGATTTGTTATAAAAACTATATATCAAAATAAAAAAATAGTTTATATAGATAAAAATATTAAAAATATTGATATTTTAAATAAAATTTCTTCAGATATACATATACAAAATCAAATTAGAAAACGATATGTAACAACATTAAAAGAAATAAATTATTCAAACAAATCTATTTCATGATTTTATAATTTTTTAATTAGTAATTTAAAAAATGCAAAATAACATAAAAGACGAAATAATAAAAAAAGCATGGGAAATAACTAATAAAGATTTAAAAATAAAAAAATATTATTTTATTCCATGAGTTTTTTCTATCATATTTCTGTCAATAATATTTGTATATCAATTTATATATACTTATGTAGAGCTTCTTAATTATAAACAAGAAACTCTTGTTATATTGCTTAATTTTTTTCATAGTGAATATTTTTTAGAAATAGTTATTTGATTACTTATATTTTTTTTAGTATATTTAATAATTACACCCATTTTTGAATGAGCTTTAATATCTTATATAAATGAAAAACATAAAAATATTTATGAAAATGATTCAGAAGATGATGAAATAGAGTTCAAAAATAGTATATGAGTTTGAATTTATAAATTTTTACCTTTTTTTGAATATTCAAATATATTTAGTCAATTCAAATTTATAAGCTTGGTAAATGTATATCTTTTTTGTCTAAGATTTATATGAATAGATTATGCTTTTATACTAAATTATATATTTATATTATTGTTTATTATATCAACAATTATAAACATATTGTTTGCTTATTCTAAATTTGAAATTATTCTAAATAATAAAAAATCTACTGAAAGTATAGCATCATCTACTAAGCTAGCATTATTAAATATATATTTAACAACAAAAATGTATATTTTTATGTTTATACTAAACACTAGAATTTTTATAAACTTTATAGCATTTTTATTATTCCCTATAATTATTATCCTAGC
>CAZIGU010000030.1:0-10413 GCA_964538545.1 uncultured Candidatus Peribacteria bacterium | reverse complement strand
CATCTCAACCAAAAACTTCTTTCATTATCAAACTATCATGATATCATACTTGAAAAGAAACTATAGATCATACATTTCAAAAAACAGCTCATTTAACAGTTTCTGTCATTTGATCTATATACTGATTTGCCATAACTAAGTTTAGTTTATACTTTCTAGCTTCTGATAATATGGTTGCAAAACTATCTGTTGCGAAATTTTGAAATTCATCTACATATAGATAAAAATCTCTTCTTTCTTTTTCTGGAATATCTGCTCTACTCATAGCATCCATTTGAAATTTTGTTACCATCATAGCTCAAAGCAATTGACTAGCATCTTCTCAAATTTTTCATTTTGAAAGATTTACAATAATTATTTTACCATTATCCATAGCCCATCTCATATCAAAACTATTTTTTGGTTGTCACAATATATTTCTCAAAATAGAACTAGATAAAAATTGTCAAACTTTGTTTAGTATAGGTCAAGCTCGTTCTACTTTTTGATTTGGAGCCATTTTTGCATATTCATGAGTCCAAAATTTTTTAACAACAGGGTCTGTTATTTTTTCAACTACTTTATTTCTATAAACATCACTTGTCAACATAAGTGGTATAGATATTAAAGTAGTATTTGGATATTCAAGTAAAGCTAAAATAGTATTTCTCAAAATATGTTCTAGCCTAGGTCCCCAACTATCTCAAAATATTTTTTTAAATATTCACACAAGTCAAGAAGCTACTAAAGGTCTGTGTTCTTTACTTACACCATCAAGCATATTAAATGCTATAGGCCAAGAAGTATCTGATGGATCAAATATAATAGTTTGATTAGTACGACTTTTAGGAATATGTCATATAACAGCTTCGGCTAAATCTCAATGAGGATCTATTACTGCAACTCATCTTCATTTTTTTATATCATCTATTATCATATTTTCTAGAAGTGTAGATTTTCACATTCAAGTTTTTCATACTATGTAAACATGTCTTCTTCTATCATTTGATCAGCTTCAAAACTCTATCTCTTCTCATCTAAAATTTGTTTTTCAAATAGGAGTTAAATCACTGTCTTTTTCTAAATCTCAAGTTATTATAGGTAAATTTGAAGGTGGTTCAAAACTACGAGATAAAACCCAGTTAACTCAAGGAGTTTTAACATAAGTAGTCGGTAGATGAACAAGTCAAGATAATTCATTTGTGTTTAATATGATTTCATCATTACAAAGTCTATTTTTTAGTTTTTCTATTTCTTCTTTATTATCAGTTATTTCTTTCAATATAAATGAATTTTGATTTATATTTGAAAAAACTCACAAAGTTGATCGTATTTCTTTTATATTTAATTTTTTTTCAAAATCATCATTTGAAGCAGATAATAAATTTATATTTACTCAATATCAGTAAGATCATAGTTTAAATACAAATTCTTCCCTATTTTTTATATCTTCCTTCTCTTCTTTTTTTGAATTTTCTTCTCAAGCTTCTTTTGACATTAAAAAAGTAAATAATTTAATAAATAATATAATTGGATAAAAAATATATTTTAAATATTTTATTTTTTCATTGTAAACTATTTTTTTAAAAAAATATGGCAATTTACTTTCTATTATTTCAATAGTTTTTTCTAAATCGTTTTTCCATAATTCATCAGGTATAGGTGAAAAATTTATTTGAAACATATTTAAACTAGTATTTCAAGTTTTTCATAGAGATGATATTATAGAACTATAAGGATCTATTGTTTCTCAAGTTGATTTTTCTTGAATTTCTAAAAAATTTTTTATAGGATAATAAAAATGTTTTTCTAATCATATTTTTCATAAAATGATTTTATTATTAGGAATATCTTTTAAATAGTCATTTGAGTTATATATTTCTACATTTGTATAATGAGCATAGATTTGATTTTTTAAAAAGTTTTCTATTTTTTTATCACAAATGACAAAAAATCTGATTTTATTTCAGATTTTTGCTATTTCAAAAGAGAAAGACATTCTATCATATTGAACTTTTTTAAGAATTTTTGAAGTATTTTTTTCAATTATTTTATGTAAAATAATTAAAATATGCTCAAAAGCTCAAGGTCATTTTTCGTTTGTTTTATCTACAAGTATTTCAAATATTACTTTGTCTTCCATTTTAAATTGCAGGTTAAGGCTATGTGATACAATTTTTATTGCAACAAAATGATACTTTTTAGTTATCAGCACAATAAATAATTTATCTTTTATATTATAATATATTTTTTTTAAAAAATACAATATTTTATATTGACTTTAAATAAAAAATAAATATAAATCAAAAACGAGACTCAAAAGGTCTTTTATTTTGTTAAAAAAGGAGAAAAACAAAATGAGAAAAACTTATTTAGGAGATACTCTTAACTATCAAATTCCTATTTCAGAATTAATTCCTGAAATGATGAAGATATTTGTTATAGTTACAAATTGTATTTTATCTAAAAAAACTTTAGGAGAATTAAGAAGTCTTCATGAAGTATATGTTAAAAATTATTTAGTAGGTCATGTGAGATATTCTATATCTTTCAATGTGATTGTTAATGGTACTAAGTATTTTTTAAGCAGAAACTTATCAAATGTTGATTTAGATGGTGAAGGTATTTGTAATAATATTCCTTTTGAAGGTGAAATTTTTTATGATAGTTTAGTGAATTCTTACAAGATTTTACCAGGAAATTCTAAAAATGGCATTTTTGCAAATATTCCATCTTTAAGAGATGAAAATTGGTATAATGATTTATCTTTTACTATAGCCCCTAAAGATGATTATGCGGCTTTAGAGTTTTATGAGCCTAGTTTAGAACTGCATTATTTTTTCAGATATGATTTATTTATTGAATCAGATCGTTTAGAAGAAGTATTAAAAAATACTAAATATGTAGTTACTAATTTACATCCTTTAGGAGTAATTTTACCTAGAATATAATTTCTTTTTTTTTAAATTCTCTAGAAATAGAGAATTTTTTTATAAACTTTTGATTTTTAAAAATATTTTATTATAAAATTTTGTATTAAATAATAAAAATATAATTTATGAAAATATCTGTAATTTGAACTTGATATATTTGAATTATTCAAGCTGTTTGATTGTCTAAACTATGATATGATATAACTTCGGTTGATATATTTGAAGAAAAAATCAATAAACTAAAATCTTGAATTTCTACAATATATGAAGATTGACTTGATGAATTACTTTTTGAAACTTATAAAAATATAAATTTTACTACAAAAGTTTGAGATATAATTTGAAGTGAAATAATTTTTATATGTGTTTGAACTCCTCAAGATAATGAATGAAAGACAGATTTGTGATATGTTTTTTGAGCTATAGAAGATATAAAAAAATATTTATCTTGAGATGAAATAATTGTTATCAAGTCTACAGTTCCTGTTTGAACAAATAAAAAAATATATGATTTTTTATGATGAAAAAATACAATTGTTTCAAATCCAGAATTTTTAAGAGAATGAGTAGCTATAAAAGATTTTTTTAATCCAGATAGAATTGTTTTAGGTTTTTTAGAAGATGATAGAAAAAATATATGAATAGAAAAAATGAAAAAAATATATGAAATATTTATCAAAAAAGATATTCCTTTAATTATAACAGATTGGCAAACTCGAGAACTTATCAAATATGCTGCAAATAGTTTTTTAGCTACTAAAATAACATTTATAAATGAAATTGCCAAATTATCAGATATAGTATGAGCAAATATAAAAGATATTTCTACTGCTATTTGAATAGATGATAGAATTTGAAAAAAATTTTTAAATGCTTGAATATGATATTGAGGCTCTTGTTTTCCTAAAGATGTTAAATCTCTTATTCATCAATTTAGTGAAAATTGAATATCTTGAGAAATAATTAAGAAAGTTGATGAAACAAATTTTTTACTTGTTGATTATTTTTTTGAAAAAATTAAAAAATATTATAATTATAATTTACATTGAAAAAAAATATGAATTATCTGAGTAGCTTTTAAACCAGATACTGATGATATAAGAGAATCTAGATGAATAGAGATTATAAAAAAACTACTTCTTGCTTGAGTTAGATTGACTATTTTTGATTACAACAAAAAAGCTATACAAAATTTTGATAAATATATACAATGATTTATACTTAGTAGTAGTAGAGGTTTTTTTGAAATAACAATAGCCAATGATTTCGATAATTTAACAAAAGATTTAGATAGTTTAGTTATAACTCTTGAAGACAAAAAAATATTATCACAAGATTTAACAAAAATAAATTTAAAAGACAGAGTTATTTTTGATTGAAAAAATATTTTAGAAAAAAAAGATATTTTAAAAATGTGATATGATTATTTTTGAATAGGTTATTAAAAAATAATATAAATTCTATCACAAATTCGAAGACTTTTTGTAATTATAATTTAATAATGAAATAGTTATTTCTTGATTAAATATATATTTTCATTATAATGAAAATATATATTTAGTATAAAAAATGTATTATGTTGAAAACTTATAATAAAATACTATTTTGACAAAATGTAATCATTCCAGGAAAAGATGAATTAGAAAAAATAGTTAAAAATCAATATTCGACTTGACATAGAGAAGACGCTCCTAGATGAACAAATTGTTCATGAGAAATGCTAAACTATTTAAAATGAGATAAAAATATAAGATTATTTGTAAAAAAATCATTTTTAAAATGAGATTCAAGAAAGTTTGAAGAAGAATACAAAATAAAAGCTAAGTTTAAAAATATAGTTCCAAATCAATGATTTGTTTCAGTTTGATGAGATATTTTTGCTTTTTGTACTCCAATTTGAATAAAAATTGATGTATTATCAGATAAAAATAGACAATATTTAGTTGAAATTATAAAACAAGAACCTAAATTATTAAAACAATTGAAATTTTTTATAAAATCTTTTGAAGAATTATTAAATCAATGATTAATCCTAGATTTATACTGAAGTGAAAATTTAGTAATTTCTGATGACAATAAACTTTACTATTTAGATAGCTTTCTAATCTTCCATCAAAGTAATAATATAAAAGAATGATCTATGAAAAATCTAGAATTTTTAAAAAAAATTGTAAGTGAAGTAGAAAAATCATATAGCGTTTCCTAGTTGTTGACTAAATAAAAATATTAGTATACTGGTGTTATGAATGCAAAAAATAAATATAGAAAATTATCAAGACTTGACAATTGAAGAACAAAAAAATTATATTTAAAATAATAATATTTTTATGATAAATACATCAAAAGTACTTAAAAATTCTCTTTGGGAATATGAATATAATAAGATAAATTATTGAGATGATATAGTTATTCTAAGAGTATTAAATTTTTGAAAAATTGAAGATATTGAAAATACTTTAAATCACGTTTGAAAAACAAAGATAATAAATGTTTTTAAAAAAAATATAAATCAAATTAACCCCCAAATCAAAAAATTTTTGGAAATTATATTTCAATATAAAAGATTTAGATAATAATATATCAATGTATAACAAACTTAACAAACCTATATTTACAAGAAGTTTTAGATAAAAATTTGATTTATCAGTTAAATTTACTAAACTTATTTTTAGATAATTATTTAAGGTAATTTTATTTAGTTTTTAAATCCAAGTTTTGTATCTAAAAACTGGCTTTGATTTGAAGTGGGGGAGCGATAGAATTTATAAAATAGCTTGATTTTTACAATGGTTTTTATATTAAAAAAGTTTAAAATATGATTATAAATTATGAAAAAAATAATGACTATTGTTTGAACTAGACCTGAACTTATCAGGCTTAGTGAAACAATAAAATTACTAGACAAATTAACAAAACATATATTTGTTCATACAGGGCAAAATTTTACTCCAGAATTACATAATCAATTTTTTGCTGATTTAGATTTAAGACTTCCTGATTACCAATTTAACAAAGACTGAAAATCAGGATTTGAGTTTATTTGAAATATGTATATTGAAATTGATAAAATTATAGAAAAAGAAAATCCCGAAGTAATTTTAATACTATGAGATACAAATTCAGCACTTAGTGCTTATGTTGCAAAAAGAAAAAAAATTCCAGTTTTTCATATGGAGGCTTGAAATAGATGTTATGATGAAAATGTACCAGAAGAAACAAATAGAAAAGTAGTTGATAGTTTATCGGAATTTTTACTTCCATATACAGGGAGAAGTAGAGAAAATTTACTTAGAGAATGATATCATCCAAGTAAAATAATAGTTACAGGAAATCCAATAACTGAAATAATTTCAAAATATAAAATTTTAGAAAGAGAAATAAGGCAAGATTATATACTTGTTACACTTCATAGAGATGAAAATGTAACAAATAAAGAAAATTTAGAAAATATTATAAGTGCTTTAAATGAAATATCTAATAAATATAAAGTAATTCTTTCAGTCCATCCAAAATTAGAAGAAATGCTTAAAAAATTTGAAATACAATTAAATCAAAATATTGAATCTTCAAAACCATTTTGATTTCAAAAATTTCTAAATCTAGAGAAATATGCAACTTGTGTATTATCAGATAGTGGAACTGTTCCAGAAGAATGTGCAATATTAAAAACTCCTTGCATACTTCTTAGAACATCTACTGAAAGACCTGAATTACTAGAAAATAATTCGATGATTTTGAGTTGAATAACAAAAGAAGAAATATTAAATTCAATGGAGGTAGCTATAAAAACTGAAATTTGAGATATTCCAAATGATTATAAAGACACAAATGTATCACAAAAAATAGTAAAATTATTACTTAGACATATTTAATATTTAAAATTAATAAAAAATGCAATTAGATTTCAATAATAAAAGAATTTTAATAACTGGTTGAACTGGTTCTTGGGGAAATGAATTAACAAAACAATTACTTGAAAAATATTCTCCAAAAGAAATAATAATTTATTCTAGATGAGAACTTGCACAAGTTCTAATGTGAAGAAAATTCTCTGATTATACAAATATAAAATATATGATAGGTGATATTAGAGATTTAGCTAGACTTACAGAATGCATGAAAAATGTAGATTATGTATTTCACCTTGCTGCGCTTAAACATGTTCCAGTTTGTGAAGATTATCCAGAAGAAAGTATAAAAACTAATGTTACTTGAACTGAAAATGTGGTAAAAGCAGCTAAGTCTAACAATGTAAAAGTAGTAATTGATGTTTCTACTGACAAAGCTTGTAATCCTATAAATGTTTACGGGTCTTGTAAATCACTTGGTGAAAAACTTATGATTCAAGCAAATGATGAACACTCTGAAACAAAATTTGTATGTATAAGAGCTTGAAATGTAATGTGAACTAATGGTTCTATTATACCTTTTTTCAAAGATTTACTAAAAAATACAGACAAACAACTTCCTGTAACAGATGTTGAAATGACTAGATATTTTATGACTTTAGCTGAAGCAATAGGACTTATATTTAAAGCGACTGATAATTGTTTTGGTTGAGAAGTTTTTGTTACGAAAATGCCAGCTTGTCGTATAATTGACTTAGTAAAAGTATTATCAAATCATTACAATAAAGAACTTAATTACAAAGTAGTTGGAATAAGACCATGAGAAAAACTTCACGAAGAACTAGTTTCAGAATATGAAGCTGTAAATACTGTAGAAGATGAAAATTTTAGAATCATACTCCCTATGACAAGAAAACTTGATGAAAAATACAAAAATCATCCAAAAATGAAAGAATATAAATATACTTCAAATGATATTTTGATGAATGAAAAAGAAATTCATTCAATGCTAAAAGATGGCTGATTTTTAAATGATTAATATTTTTCAAAATATGATAAATGAATCTAAAATACTTATAACAGGTTGAACCGGTAGACTTGGAAAAGCTTGTAAAAAAATCCTTCCAAATGCTATGTATCCTGGAAGACTAGATATGGATATAACAAATAAGGATGCTATTGAGAATTATTTAAAAATTAATAAGCCTGAAATAGTTATACATTTAGCTGCTCTAGCTTCTATTCCAAAATGTGAAGAAAACAAAAATTTAACTTGGAATACAAATGTATTAGCAACTAGAAATATAGTAGAATTAGCGAAAAAATACTGAGTTAAGAAATTTATATATTTACAATCTGCTTGTATATTCTCTTGAGAAGATGAGTTTATGTATGATGAAGATAGTATTCCTTCACCAAAACACTATTACTGAATGACTAAATTAGTTGCTGAAGAAATAATTAAATCTTATAACTGAGATAATTTTCAAACTATTATAGCAAGAACAAATTTCACCACTATGCCTTGGGAGTATCCACAAGCTTTTACAGATAGATTTTGAACTTATCTTTTTGCTCAGTGAGTAGTTAAGTGAATAAAAGAAATAATAGAATCTGAAACGAAACTCCCAATTATTCACATATGTTGAGATAAAGAAATATCAATGTATGAGTATGCAAAACTTTGATGAAGTAGTGTAGAACCATTGACTATTGATGAATATTATTGAGTTTGACTTACTAGAAAGATGTCTCTTACAACTAAATATTGGCATACTTATAAAATAGAAGATAGTGATTTTAATGATAATTAAAAGATATACTTGAATAATAAAACTTTTTTATTATAATTCAGTTATAACTTACTAATAATAAAAATATGCTTGATAAATTAAAAGAAAATATAAGAAAAACGATTATTAGATCAAAGTATTTATATGATTTTGATGATTTTTGTTTTAGTCCTTTTATAAAAATAATAGTTTGAGCAAGAAGAGTTGGAAAAAGTTTTTATATTTTTAGTATTATAAAACAGCTTCTAGAAAAAAATAAATTTAAAGAAAATGAAATTTATTATATAAATAAAGAATGGCTTGAATATGATGATATTTCTGATTATAAAGATTTAAATAAACATTTTTTGAATTGGAAAAATACAAATAAAATAGAGAATAATTTTTTCATTTGAATTGATGAAATTCAAGAAATAAAAGATTGGCAAAAGTTTGTATTATCTATTTGGAGTAGTTATCCTGAAAGTGTTATTTTTATAACAGGATCTAATTCTAAATTACTTTCAAAAGATATTTGAACAAATTTGAGATGAAGATATATTTCAAAAAAAATATTTCCTTTATCTTTAATAGAATTTAGTCAATTTAAAAATCAAAATATAGATGAAAGTTTATTAAATGAATATATAAATTACTGATGATTGCCTGCTATTTGTAGTATAAATGATAATAATATTAAGTTTGAATATTTAAAATGAGTTTATAATACTATTTTTGTAAAAGATTTAATTGAATATGAAAATATTAGAAATCCAAGTTTGTTAAAAAATATACATAAATTTTTATTTAAAGAATTTTGAAATCTCATAAATTCAAGAAATATTTCCAATTTTTTGAATAATGAAAAAATCAAAACTTCAACTGAAACAATACTTAATTATATGAGTTTTAGCTTTAATTCTTATTTGTTTGATGAAGTTGAAAGATATGATATAAGATGAAAAAAGCTTTTTGAAATAACAAAAAAGATATATCCATTTGATTTATGAATAAGAAATAGTATAGTCTGAATTAACTTAAAAGATGATATATGATGAATATATGAAAATATTGTTTACAATCATCTTATATCTAATTGATATGTAATAAAAGTTTGAATTATTTGAGAAAAAGAAATAGATTTTATAGCTGAAAAACATTCAAAAAAAATATATATTCAAGTTTGTTATATTTTAAGTGATGAAAAAGTAATTAATAGAGAATTTTGAAATTTATTATATATAAAAGATAATTATGAAAAAATAGTTATTTCTAATGATAAATTATTTACTAATGATTATAAGTGAATAAAACATTATAATATATTGGATTGGTTAAAAAGTGTTGAGTAAAAAAGATAGTAATTTTAATTATTAATTAAATAAAAAATATGAAAAATATACTTATAAAAATATTAAATAAATTAATAAAACCTTTTTATTGAACATGAATTTGAAAATATCCACCATTCTATCAATTAGATATTTTTTATAAAAAAATATCTAATGGTAATTTAAATTTATATGAAACAAATTACTGATTTAAAATGCTTTTAGATTGAAGTAAATTTATTGACAAAGAAATAATATTTAACTGATGCTGGGAAGAAAATATTAGTAATTTAATTTTATCTAATTTTAAAGAGTGAGATGTTTTTCTAGATATATGAGCAAATATATGATATTTTACATTGTTATCAAGTAAAATATCATGAAATAAATGAAAGATTTTATCATTTGAACCTTCATCTTTGAACTATAAAATTTTAGAAAAAAATATTAAATTAAATAATTTTAATAATATAGAATTATATAATTTATGAGTTTGAAAAAATGAAGAAGAATTTGAAGAAAAAAAGAAAGAAATAAAGCATAAAAATGT
>CAZIGU010000029.1:0-10423 GCA_964538545.1 uncultured Candidatus Peribacteria bacterium | reverse complement strand
TTTTTCTATTATATGAATACTTATAATTTTGCTTTTAATAGTATTATTTCAAATATTAGCAAGTCAATCATGAAAAAAACAAACTGCTAAAAAAAATACTCCATCTTTCAATATATGGATAGTTTGAGAAGATAAAGAAGTTTTTAATAAATCTATACAAGATTTTATCTCAAAAAATGAAACATACAAAAAAACAAATATACAAGTAACTGCTTTTGATAATTATAGTGATTATTATTTTTCATTACTTTGAGCATTTATCAGATGAAATGAACCAGATTTATTTATGTTAAATAACAACGACTGATTCCTATTTGATAATAGTATTTTTTGAATAAAACCAGATGTTATAAATACTGATGAATTTAGAAAAAATTATGAAACAGTTTTTCAACAAGATCTTATAAGAAAAGTAAAAGATTGAGATAAAGAAGTAGAATATTTGATATGATTACCTATATGATATGAAGTTTTATGAGTATATTATAATCTAAGAGAAATAAAAAATAAAGATGTATGAAGTTTTTCTGATATAAATACTATAATAAGTGAAAAAAGAAATGAATGAAAAATAACACTATGACTATGAAACTGATCTAGTGTAAAATATAGTAGTGATATTTTTAGTCAATTTATGTTATTTGCATGAATAGAAGATATTTCAAAAATGTGATGAAATGAACTAAAAGAAGCTATAGCAAATTATAAACAATACTGAGATATAAATCAAAATAATCAATACAATTCTTTATTTGAAGACCTAGTTAAAAAATGAGAAACAAATATAAATGCATTCTCAAATTGAGATGTGCAAATGATTTTTTGATACCCTAGAACTTTAAAAGAAATATCTAATGCAGGTTTTTCTCCTGGTTTTTTGAGGGCAGACCCTTTGCCTACATATTCGACAGTTTGAGGTGATAAATTATTTATAAATTATAATTATTTAGTTATATCAAATAAAGTATCTGATTCTGTTTTAGCAGATGATATTTTAAAATATTTTTATAGTGATGAATGATTGTTAAATTATCTAAAAAACTCTAAAATATATCTTAGCTCAAAACTAACAATTCAAGATAAAATTCTTGAAGAAAATATTTTATGAGATTATAAAATAAAACTTAAAGACTTTTACAAAAAATGAGATTTAATAAGTTTTAATAAACAACTAAAAAATAACTTTGATAAAGAATCAAATATTTTGCTTGATAGTCAAGAGAATAATGAAAAATCATTTGAATTTTTAGCAAAATCATTATTATGTTTAAGTCAAAAAATGATTTGAGAGTGATTTGACAAAAGCTGTGAAATAAAAAAATAATTTTAATTTTTAAATTTTAAAGATATGAAAAAAGTTATATCTAGTTTAATAATATCTAGTTTGATATTACCCACTTTAGTTTTTGCTGATAACAAAACAGACTTACAAACAAACATAACTACAATTGAAAACAAAATAAATACTTATAATTCCAATTTAAAATCTGATTTAAATAATAAAATAACAAATATTTCAAATGATTTAAACAAATTTTTATCTAGTTATGATGGAAAAAGTATTGATTATTTAGTTTCTTTATGAAAAATGAATTCAAATTTTTCAAAAGATTTAGTAAATGAATTAAATTTACTTACTACTGAAATGAATTCAAATTTTACAACTAACTCAAATGATTTAACTAAAATAAAAAATTCAGTTAATCTATCTCAAAACATAAGTGATACTGAAAAAAATAGATTGTTATCTGATATAGAAAAAATAAATTCTAGTATAGAAAATAATTCTTGAACTATAAATCAAAAAATAAACACTTTAACAAATAAATATTCTTCTTCTTTATCTTCTTATAAAGATACATTTAAAAATTCTTATTCTCAAAATGAATCTACTATAAATTCTATAAAAAATTTTGACTCAAATTTTCAAGAAGTTTTTAAAATAAACTCTGATTTTGAAAAAAATTATGAAACCTTTAAGAATACATACCTATCTTTTGCTTGAGAACTTAAAAATTTTTCACAAGAAAAACAAGATTATTATGTTAAAGAATTAACTCAAGAATTAAATACTATAAGAGATAAAAATATAGCAAATAACCCTCCTTTAGCTAACTATACTACCGATATAAACAGACTTATAGAAATACTTATAGAAAATTTTAAAAATTCTTTAAAAAATCATGTAGATGAAAATTATCAAAATGTTTTTTGAACTGCAGATATAGACTCAATTAAATTAAAATTTGATACTATAAAAAATAAATATTATGATAGTGATTGAATACTAAAAACATCAAGTTTTATTTCAAATTCTTGAGCATTAGATGAAGTTATATATTTAAAAACTTCTTTAAAAGATTTAAATAATCAAATAAATACTTTAATTTGAACTTGATGAACAGAAAGTTTAACTTTTTCAAATTTAAAAATAAGATTAGAAAATCATATCATAAGATATTGGAATACAAATTATGATACATATAGACAAGATTTACTTCTAAAATTAAAAGAAAAAATAAATATAATAAATCAAGAAACAAAAACTACAGTAGCTTTTTCTGATAATATAGATATAAGATATAATATACTAAGTGATAAAATAAATAAATCTACAGATTTAAATATGATAAAAGAAGAAATAACTAAATTTAAATCTGATACAAAAAAATACAACAATCTACAAAGTGAAGTTATAACAAAAAAATTAAATACTTTAAATAGAAATCTAGATATCTATAGTCTAAAAGTAGAGTTAAAACAATGAAAATATAAATTTTTAAATTGATCTAAATACAAAACTGCTTTAGATGATTTTTTTACAAAATTTGAACAAAAATTTAAAAATACTTACAAAGAAAAATTAGAAAAATTTATATCTAATATAGATACTATGTTAGAAAAAAATATTTCTGATAAAAAAAGATTTATGTTATTAAATGTAAAACTAGAAACTCTAAATTTCCTAAGTACTAAATAATGTTTTCATACATACACATACCATTTTGTGAAAGTAAATGTAAATATTGTAGATTTGCTTCAACAAAAACAAATCAAAGCCTTATAAAAATATATATTTCACATTTACTAAAAGAAATTTCTAATTTTAAAAAAAGCTCATTTTACACAAATGAGCTTTTAAATAGTATTTATTTTTGATGATGAACTCCATCTATTTTAGAAACAGATGAATTAAAAACTATTATAGATAAAATGAATGGAGTATTTACTTTTAAAAAAAATATAGAAATAACCCTAGAAACAACTCCTCAAAATATTACAATAGAAAAATTGAAAAGCTATCACAAACTATGAATAAACAGATTAAGTATTTGAATACAAACTTTAAACAATAAAACATTACAAAACATTTGAAGAAAAGAAAATAAATACACCTTTTCTCGACTTGAAATACTCAAAAAATCTCCTATAAAAAACATAAGTATAGATTTTATTATATGACTTCCATATGTAAAAAGATGAGAGATATTGAAAAATATAGATTATATACTATCAAAATATAATTTTATCAAACATATCTCTGTATATATGTTAGAAGATTATTATGAAGTTATAGATCCGCTAACATTGTATGACAATATTTTATATCCAGATGATTGGAAAAAAAAGTGAATAGATGAAAAATACTATAACAAAGAATATTTAGAAATAAAAAACTATTTATATGAAAAATGATTTTTAGCTTATGAAATCTCAAATTTTGCTAAAAAATGATTTTCTTGTAAACACAATAAAAGTTATTGGAATCACAAAAATAACATATGATTTTGATTATGAGCACATTCTTTTATATTAAATAATAGATTTTCTAATAGTGAAAGTTTTTTAGATTATTATAAATGAAAATTATTTATACAAGAAAAACTAAATAAAAAAGATTTAATAATAGAAAAAACTATGTTTCAATTAAGAACTTCATGATTAAAACAAAATATTATAAAATACCTAGACCAAGAAAAACTCAATTTTTATCTAAAAAATAATTTTTTAATAAAACAAAAAAATAAAATAATAATAAATGATAAAAAAATAGTTTTTTTAGACACAGTATTATCTGAAATAATAAAAATAACTTAATTTTATCTATTTCATAATAATTTATGATAAAAAATAAAAAAGATTTGCTTTTTAGTTTTTTTTCATATAATTATTTCACTTGCCGGGATAGCTCAGTGGTAGAGCAGCGGACTGAAAATCCGTGTGTCGCAAGTTCAATCCTCGCTCTCGGCACCATTTTTAAAACAAAAAATCACTATTAAATAGTGTTTTTTTTATTTGATTAAGTAATTTTTTAGAAATATTATCTTGAAAAATTTCAAGATAATATTTCTTCTATTTTTTTAGGAGTGTATGTATTAACATCATCTAAAATATCAGAATACATATTTGATGAAATAAATGAATTATATTTTTGTTCTAAAAAATCTTGATAATCTTTTCAGTTACTTCAATCATATATTTCAACTCAATTTTCTTCTAATGCTCTAGCTATTTCAAAATTTTTATACCATCATTTTATTTGATTATCAGATTTATGAGGAGATAATTTATCATAAACAGTTCTCTCAACTAATGAATAATATTTTTTAAATAAATCTTTTCTTTTTTCTTCATTTAATATATCTTCATCATCTTTTATAGAATTTATAAAATCAGTATACATTTTTAATATTTTTGAAGTTGATTTATCTATATATCATCTATCACGAGCAGATACTTTTTCTAAAAGTGATTCTGATGCAAATATAGGAGAATTTTCAAAATCAAATACTCATCATTCTATATCATCCGAAATTTTAGCATTTTTAAAATCATCACTACTATGAACTCATTTTATATGATTATAATAATTAAGCAAAGCTTCATTTCAAGGCTCATCTTTTCTTGATAATACAAATCAATTATTCATATTTATATATGGATATAACTCTAATCAAAACTCTTTCCAAAAACTAGAAGCAGAATCTACATCTTTTATAGATAAAAATTTTTTATGCATACTTCAAGATTTTCAAAATTTTAACTCTATAACTTTTGCAACATATGATTTATACATTTCTAATTTTGAATCACTACTACAAATAGACATAGCAGTATGAGCAGTAGAATAACCATATCATGCAAGTTTATTTATAACATCTTGAGTCAAATACATAGTCATTTTAGAAGCTAAAACAACAAAAGGAATTGTAAACATCTTATGTCGTGGATCTGGTCACTTAGTCCATATTTTTTCCATTCATCATAATCAGTTATAAAAAGTTCAGTTTTTAAGTTCTCCTATAACATAATTTATTCTTCAATCTTGTGTCATTTTTTTTCATGTTTCTTCTTCTCAATCACCTAACTCATCATTTACTCATACTCAAACTGCTTTTGCAAACTCTTTATGTATTTTAGATCTTCTTTTTGGAGGATGTTTTCACTTAGCTTGATCTCATAAAAGTCGATATATAATCAACTCTTCTGTTACAACTAAATTAGAATCATCTTCTTTTAATTGAGAAGTATAATAAGCTATATCTTGAGTTTTTCATCACATAGCTTTAAACCATGCATAAGTTCATCTATATTTTTTTAAACTTTTAGGATAAATAGTACCATATTTCAATGCTGCAAACACAGCTCGCTCTAATTCTGGAATTGAGGAATTTTTATTTAAAAGTATTTTTTCTATTCTTGGCATCATAACAGCTGAATCAAGAGTAGTAAGATTTTCTCTCAATTCTTCCATAGTAGATTTTTCTTCTCTTTCAACCATAGATTGAAGCTCATCTCTAACTGATTCTGGTAAAAATTTTCAAAATTGCAAAGCTAATTTATATGACTTAAGTTTATCTCAATGCTCTAATCTAGTTTTTACTGTATCAAGTGTTTTTGTTAATCAAAGAATAATTTGGTTGATAGATACAAAATTTCACATATAAAAAGATATTAACGAAGTTTTTTGTCAAGATACGTCTTTTACTTTTTCTTCATGATTATTTGTATCTAAATCAAATATTTTTGGAGTAAGATTTTTTTCTTTTATAAAATCAAAAAACTCTGTATAAGTCCATCAAGTTCATTTTTTATCTCATTTAAATTTATCTTTTCAATCTTTTCATTCTATATATTCTCAAATTATGAAATCAACTGTATTATCTCACATTTTTTTTATATAAATAGACTCTTTTGGATCTTTTCATATGAAATACTGTATAGATTTAAACTTTTCATCTTGCTCTTTTGATTTTGGAATTATTTTTTTATCTTTAAAAACCAAATCTTTAAATCACTCATTTTTAGAAGACATTTGTTCAACAAATTCTTTTGGTGATGATACTTTATTTATTCTTTTAGCTTTTACTTGAGAAAAAAGTTGTAAAAAAACATCAAAATCAAAAACTTCTTGAGTTGTTAAATATATTTTTTTATTTACTTCATCTATTTTATCAACTATATAAAGTTCTTGTTCTTTTATTTTTCAGTCTTCTCATTTTATATCAAATTTAAATGCAAAATTATCAATACTTATATCTTTACCTTTTGAGTCTAAATCATCTAAAAAGTTTTTAAAATCTTCTTTTGTATTTATTTCATTAGATGATTTTAAATCAGCTTTATTTTCTTTTGGTAAATCAGTTGTTAATTCACTATAAGATAAAAAATTATATTCTACATCTTTTCAAACAGATTTTTCAAATAAGTCATAAAATTGAGAATAAGTATATATCTCTTCCCTATCAAATGATTTTATATTTTTATTTACTCAAGCCAATGAATTTATATTTGTCAATTTTATGGTTCATAATCAATTTGGAGATATTATTTCATCTATACGATAATAATGAATTTCTGTTTTATCAGAGTTAATTTTTTTTGAAATTTTTAAAAAATTATTTTCCTTAAAATTTGATATATTATGTATTATTGAATCAAATTTTTTATTTATCTCAATAAATTTTAAAAAATCTAAAAATGTATAGTTATTTATTTCATTTGCTTTATTTGAATATTCTTTTTTATGTGAATTTAACTCTTTTAATAAAAAATTTTTAATATTTGGAGTAATTCTTAATATATTTAAATCTGATGTTTCAATATATATTTCTGAATTATCTATATTTTTTAATATACTTTCTTGGTCTAATAATGAAAGATTTGATTTTGAAAATAAAATATCTTTTTTCTTTTTTTCTATATCATTTTGTTTCAAAAATCACAACTCTATAGCTTCTTCTAAAGAAATAACAGGAAAAAAATATGATACAAGCTCTTTTTGTTGATCTATAGATAAAATTGATAATATATTTTCTAAATCTTCTAAATCTATTTTTGTTCTAGCATCAACTAAATATATTATAGAAGAAATTACTTCTTTTTTTCATTCAATAAATGAAAAAGTTTTAGGTAAAATAGATTTTATTTTATTTTCATCATTTTTTGTATTTATATTTTTAAATCATAAATCATTTATTAAAAAATCATATCTACTAGAATTAGAATAAAGTAATATTTTTAAAAAATCATATTTTTTTGTTTCCAATCTATCTTTTAACTCATCTTTTTGATTAGAATCTAGATAAAAATCTATTTCAAATAATTTATCTAATTTTTTAAATAAATTTTTAATTTTTAAATTATTAACATCTATTTTTGATTGAAATAATAATTTAACTTTATCTTCATTTTGAATTGAATCTATTAAATTTATGGTAGATAAAAAATCTTTAAAATCAGAAAAAAAATCAATATTTTTATCAAAAAACTTGATATCACTTTCAGTTCTTTTTAAAATATAATCTCTTATTAAATTGTTATAATTTATATTTTCAGATTTTTTTGAATTTTTTGTATTTATATTATTTATATTATTAGAAGAATTTACATTATTATTTTGAGTCATAAAAACATATTAAAAAATATTTATTTTATTATATCATAAAAAACACTTTTTTGCAAAAATAAAGACCTTCAGGTCTTTATTTTGCTACTTTTGTAGTATTTAAAAAGTCTTGTAAAAATTTAGATAACAAAGGAGGTGGAGATACAAATATTTTTGAAGTAAAATTTATCATAGTTCATACATCTATATAATTTCACCTATCTTTTATATATGTTCTTTTAGCTATCAAATCACTTACATCTTTAGAATATAATGCTCAATTTATAACTAATTTGTCATTTGTAGAGTTACCTCCTCAAGCTACTTTTCAATTTATATTTATAAGTATTGCATCTATTTTTTTTACATTATTTCCTATAGTTACATCTCAATTTCTTACTACAAAAAGTATATTATTATTTGAAGTTATATCTCAAGAAATATTTAAATTTCAATCTATTATATAAGTTTTATTTCATCAAGTTATACTTTGTGAAAATATATCTACATTTCATTTATGATAAAATACATTTTCAAGTCAATTATAATTAACATCAGGTAAAATATTTATACTTCTTATAACTGATGAATTATTTATAGCTTTAGATAAATTATTTACTATATTTTGCTCTTTAGAAACAACTCATGATACTGTATTTCAAGAAAGAGTTTTTACATAACTAGACAATGGGTCATTTTGAGATAAACTAGTAAGTATAAGATTATTATTTATATCTTGATTTGAAAAACCTCAAGAAGAAAGGTTATTTATATCTGAAATATTTTTTGTATTTATAGTTCAAGCTCATCATCATAAAGTAGTTATACTAGGTTTTGATACTCTAACATCCAAAATTCATCTTAAAAATGATTCAGTATTTTCAAGTCAAGGAAATGTAGTTACTATTTGAGAATCTATATATTTAGTATTTTCTGGAAAAGAAGATATATCTGATATAAATCTATCCTTTGGAACTATCATTTCTCTTTGATCTCAATTTGGTCATAACTCTCAAACTATAGTATTAGAACATAAATCATTTCATAAAATAACTTCATATCTACTTAATTCTTTATTATAAATACATAATTTTTTATCTATATATATATATGAAGTAGAGTTATTTCTTATAACAACATTATTTGGTATTTTACTGAAAATCTGCGTATCATCTCATACAACCATTTTTCAAGTAGGTCCCAAAAATACTGCACCTCATCAAGGTATAGTATTATCTTGATAATTTCAACCTCATCAAGGATGAGTATTATCAATTATATCACAAGTTAATTTATTACACCAACTAGGCCAAGTTAAATTTCAAAAATCACATTCTTCATTTATTCATCTGCTATTTGGTCTTTGTAAAATTCAATCTCAACAATAACTTCATCAATCTAATCAAGTATTAGATCAATTAAATGTTAATTTACATTTTGTAATATCTGTAGTATTTGTAGATCATACATAACATTGAGCTGTATAATTTCAAGTAGAAGGTATAGTATAAACTCATCAAGTATTTGTAAAAGTATGTATTAAAACATTTCATGTTCAAGAGATATCTCTTATATCTATAGTATATTGATTTGAGCTTCACCTACATCTGAAATTGTATGTATTTCAATTTTGACTAGCAGTCAAAGAATAACAAGAAGCAGAACCTCGTCAACCTCATCAACCTCGTCAACCTCATCAACCTCATCAAGAAGCAGTAGTATAACTAGCTATACAATTTCATCAAGTTTTTCATGCGCAACTCCATGTATATGTAGTTGTATTTCAAGAAACTGAAGATGAAAAATTAGAAATTGTTTCTCAAGTTTTACAAAGTCATGTTGTAGTTTGAGATATAGGTGATGATAAAGTTCATCATACTCCTCCGTTTTCACAAGAAGTTCATCAAGGTGGTGATATAGTTTCTATTTTACAAATAGAATCACATCAATCTCAATTATTATTATTTCAATCATCACAAGTTTCTCACTTTGTATTATCTAAAGTTCAATCTCAACACCAAGATCATTTATAAAAAACACATTCTCTATGAGAGTTTATATCTGAAGTCTTTCAACCTCATAAAAAATAACGATAATTAGATATAAAATCTAATCTAGCAATTGGTAAATTTTTATCTGTATTTCATCATATATTTACTCAATCAAACCTTATTCAATGTCAACTTTGAGCTTCTAAAAATCTCTCAGTTGATTTTTCTCTAAAAACATGATAATGTCTTCAAGCTGAAGAAGTATTCCAACTAAAACTATCAGGATATTTTAATAAATTATTTGATATATAAACTGAAGTTTTATTATAAACTTTAAATTGATAAGTATTTTGGTTTTCATCTTTATAAAATACTATCTTTGAAGAAGTATTATTTTTAAAATCATCATATATTCACAATTCTGCATATGAAGTTCACTTATAAAGTCTTCCTCAATCAAAACATTGATTACATCAAGAAGAATCTGTATATGAACTACAAGAAACTTGAGGATAATTAACAGCATAAGTATCTAAAAAAAATA
>CAZIGU010000028.1:0-10552 GCA_964538545.1 uncultured Candidatus Peribacteria bacterium | reverse complement strand
AAAAAATAAATTTTAAAAACATTTATTCTAATGAAAAAATGAATTTTAAATTCTTATGAAAATGATATTTTTATAGTTGATAATATAAAATATAATTTAAATGAATTTATTATAAACTAAAAACTTCCCCCAATTTTGGAGAAGTTTTTTATTAAACTCCTTTTTTTTAAATATTAACTCACTTGTTCTAGCAATATATTGCTGAAATCAATACTATCAGAAGAATCTTCAAGACAAAGACCAGTTTGAATATCATTTTGAGTCTGATGCAGTACAGGATTTAACTCAACACTACCTTTTGTAGCAATAGCTTCAACTTGTCCATTTAGAGAATTACGACGATAAGTCAATCCTGACTGACCAGATAATTCACACGAGCTTTTACAATATTTCAATCAGGTAGAGTTACTTTTGTACCAGCTGTCAGGTAAAGACCTGCTTCTACAATACAATTATCACCCAAAGAAATACCAAGTCCATAGTTAGCTCCTAATAAACACTTCTCACCGATAGAGATTTTTTCTTTACCCCCACCAGATAAAGTACCCATAGTACTAGCTCCACCACCGATGTCGCTACCAGCACCAACTACAACACCTTAACTAATACAACTCCCTCTACCATAGAAGACCATAGAGTCTCAGCATTGAAATTGTAACCATCAGCATACATAATAGTTGTTCCAGGGATAAATAAGCACCAAAACGAACTGATGATTTATTTGCTATACGAACACCTTTTGGAATAATATGGTCAAGAAGATATGGGATCTTATCAACATAAATTGTTTCACTGCTCCCATCGCAATCATCTTTTTGTGTTTTACATCTACCCCCCATCTTCTTAAAAAAATAGAGCAAAAACTTGATTGTAAAATACATAAAATCATTTAAATCATCTACATTTTCTTTGATGTAGCTTAAAACTGTAAAAGCACCATAGTTTTCTTCGAGATTAGCGTTATGATAATAACAACAAATTATATTACCATTCAAGTCTAAATCTCTTGTGTAAATAGTCCAAGCTTGTGGTGTAGTAAAACCTGGCAAACTAGAAATCTGTGCAACTAAGTCTTTAAACTCTTCTTTTGAATAGCAAGATATATTTACACCATTTAACATAAAAGATCTGTTATAAGATTTTACAGACATGACAAATGCTTCTTTTTATGTAAAAACACTTAAAAATTTCAAGTGTTTTATTTATAGTTAAAAAATAATAAGTCAAATTTATTTCCTTTTTTTCAATTCTATAATCATATCTCTGAGTTCTCGAGCTTTTTCATACTCCATATTTGATGAAGCTAATTGCATTTCAAACTCTAATCTTTTTAGTTCTTTTTCTAGATTATTTGTGTCTATTTTTATATCTTTTTTTGATATTTGAGATTCTTTTATTTTAGAATAAACTGTTTTAGGAATTATATTGTTCAATAGATTATATTCATTTTGTAATTTCCTTCTATAATTAGTTAGATTTATAGCTTGTTTCATAGCATTTGAAACTACAAGTCAATTATTTAAAAGATATTTTCATTTGTCAACTATATATAGATTTTCTTTTTCTCCAGACTCTGTAAGTAAATAATCTCACAATTTAAGATTTCTTCAATCTGTCAAAGTTATACTATCATTTTCAAAAGATAAAATATGATAAAATTCACTATACATATAAACTGTTCAATTTTCATTTCTTGCTCGTCTTCAAATAATTTGTATAAGAGAACTTACACTTCTTAAAAATCATTGTTTATCAGCATCTAATATACATATTTTTGATACTTCTGGTAAATCAAGTCATTCTCTAAGCAAATTTACTCAAACTATTACATCTATTTTTCAAGTTCTAAGTTCTGCTAGTATTTCAAGTCTTTCTAGTGTTTCTATTTCTGAATGAAGATATTTTACTTTTATATTATTTTCTAGCAAATAATCACAAAGCTCTTCACTTGATTTTTTAGTTATTGTAGTTATCAAAACTTTTGCATTTTCATCTATAGCATCAGAAATATTTTTCATAACATCATCTACCATATATTTCATAGATCTAAATTCTATTTTTGGGTCTAGAAGTCAAGTTGGTCTGATTATTTGAGGAACTATTCTATTTTGTTCATTATAAATAAATTCTCAATCATATATTGGATTATAATTTATAAAGTAATCTGGATTAGAAGATGAGTTTTTTATATCAAAATCTCAAGGTGTAGCTGAAACTAAAACTACATTTTTTACTTTAGCATCAAACTCTTCAAATCTAAGAGGTCTGTTATCAAGTGCTGAAGGAAGTCTAAATCAAGCTTCAACTAAATTTACTTTTCTGGCTTTATCTCAAGCATACATTCATCATATTTGACTTATAGTCATATGGGATTCATCTACTAAACACAAAAAATCATCTCAAAAATAATCTATAAGTGTTGCTGGAGGTTCTCAAGGATTTCTACCATCAAGATACCTAGAATAATTTTCTATACCATTTACATATCATACTTCTTGCATCATTTCTATATCGTATTCTACTTTTGTTTTTAGTCTTTCATGTTTCAAAATTTCTCAATTTTCTTCATAAAATTTAAGTCTTTCTCCTAATTCTCTTTTTATTTCTGGAATTATAGCATTTATAGTTTCTTTTGTTGTAACTGTATGTTTAGCTGGGAAAATATCTATTTTTCTAAACTTTTCAAATACTTCTCAAGTTATTGAGTGTCTTCTTGAGATATCTGTTATTTCATTTCACCAAAACTCTATACTATAAACTGTTTCCATACTAGATGGATATATTTCTATCAAATCTCAAGAAACAACAAAAGTTCAAGGTCTAAAATCTGAAAAAGCCCTTTTATATTGCAAAAGTAAAAGCATTTTTATAAGTTCTTCAAAAACATATTCTTCTCAAATTTCTAAAGAAAAAATACTATCTTCATATGCTTTTATATCTCAAACTCAATAAATACAACTAACTGAAGCAACTATTATAACATCTTTTCTTTTTATCAAATCTTGAGTAGCAGCATGACGAAGTCTGTCTATTTCTTCGTTTATTGTAGCCTCTTTTTCTATGTATGTGTCTGTTTTTCAAACATATGCTTCTGGTTGATAATAATCATAATAAGAAACAAAATAATGAACTGCACTATCTGGAAAAAATTCTTTAAATTCTCAAGCTAATTGAGCTCGAAGAGTTTTGTTGTGAGCTATAACCAAAGTAGGTTTTTTGATATTTTTTATGATATTTGCCATTATAAAAGTTTTTCAACTTCAAGTTATTCACCATAAAGTCTGATATTTATAACCTTTTTTAACATAATCTGATAAAGTATCTATTACTTTTTGTTGTTCTTTTGAAGGAATATAATTTGATTTTAGATTAAACATTTTTTAAAGTTATAAATTATAATTATTTTGGTATTATATTTATTTTTAAAAAAAATAAAAAATATTTTTGATAAAATTTAAGTTTTTCATATAATCTAAAAAATACATTTTAAACTAAAAATATATGAATGAATGACTAAAAAAAGCTTTTGATTTTGTAAATAAAATAACTTTAGAAATAAAAGAATCTGATGTAAGATGATCATATAGATGAGTAGTTGATTGAAAAACTATTTTCAAAGCAAAAACTATGGAAGAATATGAAGACACTATATGAGCTTTAAAAGATGAATTGGAAGAAAATGCTATATTTATAGTTGAAGAAAAAAACACTTCAGTTCCATTTTTTGTAGATAAAACTGATTTAGATAATATATTGTTGTATAAAGAATTATATTTTTTAATTTGAGAAAATAAAAATGACTCTACTTTAAAAATACCAAATTTCTTACTTAGTTCACTTTTTTCTTCACCAAAATATAGTTATGATTATTATGAAGTTGAATTAAATGTTTTAGAATGATTAAAAAGTGAAAATAAATTACTTTTTGATTTTATTAAAAATATAGAAAATATATATTTCACTCAAGAAAATTATAATGAAAATATAAAAAAATGATATTTATGACTTAAAAATTTTTCAAATATAGTTTTATGATATACAAAAGAATGAAACTTATTTATAGAAGATTGAACGCATAGATTTTTGGCATTATATGACTTAATTAAAAGCAAAACTACTTTTTCTTGAATACATACAAAATGAAATATTTGAATAAAAGAACTTTTAAATATTATTTTAAATCTAAATTTCATAAGCTCAAATATGATTATTTCAAGTGAAAGTCTTATAAAAAAATCTGAATTAAAAAATATAGATATTTCTGAAATAAAAAAAGAAGATATAAATAAAGAAGTCTTAAATTACTTAAAAACAAGAAACTTAATATAATAAATTTGTTTTATGAAAAAAGAAACTACAAATACTATCATAAAAGTAGTTATGTTAACTTGAGTATTTTTTGTACTTATAAATTATTTCTGATATTTGATGAATTCTTATTGAAGTTCAAGTCAAATAAAAGAAAATAAATATAATTATGAAAACACTCAAATACCTGTTATAGGTCGAGTATGAGTTGCTATTTCTACAAATATATGAACTAGTTATAAGGAAATAAATGAAACTCCTGTAAATATGTTTGGTGAAGCTGTTGAAATATGATACATATTGTCTCAATCAAAAGAAGCTTCTCAAAAAATGATTTCTTCTCATATGTTAAGTATTTGAGAATATTTCAATATATTAAAAACTGATATAAAATGACTTCTGCAAAGTAATTATGATAGACAATTTGTATTAAATAGTTTTATAGCTCAACTAGAATATAGATATAAAACTACTATAACAAACATATCAACTCTTGAAAGTCAAAAAAAAGAATTACTAGATAGTTATAATAAATCAAATTCTAATATTGCTAAAATAAAAAATGAATTATCTACAAATTTTTCAAATTTAGATCCTACAAGCACTTATCAAAATATTGAAAATTATCTAGAATTAAAAAAAGAAAATGATTTAGCTCGTACATATATAATATTTATAGATAAATTTATTAAACAATATACTTTATTAAATAGTTATAACAAAAAAATACTTGATACTCTTATAAATAATAAAGATGTTATTTTAAAAGATTCTTATGTAATTATACCAGATACTTGAACTCAAATACTTAAAGATTTAGATTTATTGCAAACTGAAAAAGATTTCAAAAGTCAAAACTAAAAACAGTGAAAAAATTTTTCACTGTTTTTAGTTTATTTAATATGTTTTAATAGTCTTCTTTTTTTTCTCTCTTCTTGAGCTATAACTGACATTTCAAAAAAATATCTATCAAAAAAGTCTTTATCAGATTTATATTCATTATCTCAAAAAAAATAATCTCAAACAAGCTCTCTAATCATAAGTATTTCTTTTAATTTAGGAGTATTTCTCCATTTTTTATCATCAATAGACATATCAAAAAGCTCGTAAGTCCTCTGAATTGACTCATTAAACCTTTCTAAAACTCAAGAGTTCTTATTATTTATACTTCTTCAAACTTCAGCTCAAATATTTGCTAATTGTTCATATATAGACATTTCAAACCATCTTCATGACTCATATATCTCTTTATGAAATTTTATATGTTTTAACATTTTATTTTAGATAATATTAAATTTTCTATTTGTTTTCTTATATTTTCATTTTCCACATATCTACTTCTATTGTTTTAATTTGGTTTTATATTTATCATAGAATCATATTCTATAAACAATGGAGTTCAATATTTTGAAGAATATAAGTTTACTCACCATAAATTTATTTGTTCATATCATTCATCAAGCAATAAATCTTCTTCATCTACATGTAAAAATCATCAAATTACAAAATCTCAAGTTTCTATATCTATCACTACTTTTACTAAAGACTCTCAAGAAGGAGACATACAATTTTCATATTTTTTAATTTCTTCTAAAGTAATACTTCAAGTTATTTTTTTCATATTTTAAATTATTATTAAACCGGTATAAAAGGAGCAAAAACTAATCTATTATTTGAATTTTTTAAAAAATTGTCTCATACATAATCAAGACTTAATTCACTCCTATATCATGAATTTCATCTCTGAATAAGACTATATCATATAGTTTTTACTTTATAAAAAACATCATATCTTTTACAAGTTCTAGGACAAATATCATCTATTGCATAAAATCATCTAGATGGATTTTCAATAGATGAAGTATCACAAAGTCTTCAAGTAAAAACTAAGGCCCAAGGATAATACAAATCTAATCAAATATTTTTTGCATCTATATCATATAAATCTTGTCTTTTTTCCATAAAATCAATTCATATTCTAGAAATATTGTTTCTATCTAAAAAAGTTCTATATAAATCTAGAGAAACTTCTCGTGAAGAATAAAATTTTAATTGCCATTTAACTATTTCTTTTTTCATCTGTTCTATTTCTATAACAGTTTTATTTTTTATAAGTTCTCAAGCTGGATGAACATCGTATCAATAAGTATCTATAAGTGGTGTTTTTAAGATTTTATGAATAAGTCTTCAAAAAGATATTTTAAAATTTTTATATTTTTTATTTATCAAATTTAAAACTCAAAAATCATTTACAACTATTTCTATTTGATTTTTAATTTTTAAACTATCTAAATAATCAAGAGTTTCTTCTAGTTTTGATATCATAACATCTCAAACATATGGTGTCACTAAAACAAAATCTCTTGTTTTATGTGGTGGAAATTTCTTGTTAAATTCAAAAAAATAGTTTATAGCTTTTTCTATATCAGCCTTATATGGAGCTAAATATTCACAATTATCACTTCAATAATATATTCAGTCTATTTTATCAAAAACATTTGGTCAAAATCTTTTTTTTAATTCTCTTATAGCCATAAAATTTATTTCATATTGAGGAGAGATAGTTTCTCATAATTCTCATGGAAAATTTGAAACAAAAAAATCTACAATTTCCCTATCTTTTTTTCAAAGTGATAATAAAAATCATTCATTTAACAAAGAAAAATGCTCTATATCTGTTGGAAGATGTAAATATAAATTCATATTTTTTAATTATATTTTAATTTTGGTTTTGGTAATATACTATCTATAAAAGACTTAATCTTTTCTTTAAAACTAGAAAAATCATCTTTTTTTATATATAAAACTATTGCATCATATCATAATTCTCAGTCTTTAATGGTCACAACTGGCAATAACAAAACTTCTCATGAAAGTATTTTTGAAGAAAAATTTTTCAAAGGAATATCCATAAGTCAAACTTTTACTTCTTTAATTACTATAACTTTTTTATGTAATTCTTTTATAAAATTTAAACTATCAGATATTTTTAAAAAAGTTAAAAACATATTTAGATTTTTATTTCTTACATTATCAGATAAATCTTTTTTAATAATTTCTTCAACTTCATTTAAGAAATTATTAAATAGATCTATATAAGGAGCAAATTCATTTGATTCATTTTTTTCTCTAAAATGTAAATTATTCATATTATTTAATTAGTTCTAATAATTTATTTTTATCATGAAGTGATTTTATATCACTATATCATCAAAGTAAATTTTCTTTTTTTATTTCTCATACAAATATTTGAGGAACTGTTCTCATATGTGAAATAGATATTATTTCATTTAATTTATCATAATTTCAAGTTATATTTATTTCTTCATAATCAACTCATAAAGAAGTTAATAATTTTTTTACCATATCACAATATGGACAATTATCTGAACATACAATTTTTATCATATTTTTAATACATAGTTTTTAAAATAATTTCTTTATCATCTTCTAAAGAATTTAAAGAAGTTATACAAGTCATAACTTCATCATCTCGTAGAGGAAATCATGGTTCATTTCTAAAAGATTTATTTATAAATTCTCAACCTTTTTCTATACTACACATACAAGCTCAACAGATTCAAGTTTCACAGGCATGATGTATAGAAACTCAAGATTTTTCTATTATAGACAATAATGTTTTTCATAATTCTCAAGGAATTGTTTTTATCACTTCTCAAGAAGCATTTTTAATAGTTATTTTCATAGTAAAATTTAATATCTAAATTCAAATTCAAGTAGTTCAAAATCATCATCTATCTTTATTTCACATTTTTTCTACTAATTCAAACTCTGGAGTCTCTATTTTAACAAAAACTCATTGTCAAATCCTTTCTCCTACTTGCAAAGTAACTGGTTTATCTGACATATTTATAAATGGAAATTTAATAGTATCATTATCTCAACAATAATCACAATCTATAACTCATCAAGAATTTACTTGCATAAGTCAATATTTTTTAAAAGTCGAACTTCTAGGTAAAGTCAAAAGCATATATCATAATGGCACTTCAACTACAGTTCATGTTTCTACAAGCTTAAACTCTTTAGGGCTTATAGTTATCTCTTGAGAGCATTTAAAATCAAATCAACAAGCTCAAGATGTTTCATAAAATAAAGGCTTATTATCAAAAGTTTTAATTTTTACTTTCATATTTTATTTATTAGATATTAAAATTAAATATTAAACTCACAATTTCTGTCTTTTAACTTCTGCTTTTTCTTCTTGTAATTTTCTTGATGACTCTGTACCTTGTCAAACTCTTATATATTTTGAAAAAATAGGTGATAATTTCTTAAATTGTTTAAAAACTTCTAAAAATAATCTTCTATAACTATCATGCCCCCACGGAGTAGTTCTTTGTTCTAATACATAAGCAAGTTGCCCTGGATTCATTTCAAAAGTAGTTCTAACTAAATGCCCTAAAGCACAAACATATTCAGTTAAATATGAGTTATTTTTTATCATTTTTTTAGATAAAATTGTCATTTGAGTCATAATTTCTTCATAATCTTTTTTAAAATCCTCCATTCAAGGTAAATCTATATACTCAGGGTAATCAAAGCCATGAATAGCGGTAGCTCATTGCCATAATTGATAAGTAGCTCTGTGTCTTTGTATATCTCTATAAGCTCAAAAATCTACTAAAAATTCAAACATAACTGTTGAATGCTGTAAAGCTCTAGGTATACGATCAAATTGTCATCTTTCTTGTAAATATAATCTCATCAATACATCTTTATCAGAATTATCCATTTCTTCAACTATCTCAAGGCATTCATCATATGATAATCATTTTTTTCTAGCATTTTCAAAAAGTATAGAAGCACATATATTGTCATCTAAATCTCACTCAAAAATAATATTTACTCTATCTTTATCTTCTATTCAAACAAATAATCAAATTTCTTCATTGTCATTATCATCTTCTATTAAATCATCTATATAATTTTGCAATTTATTTCTTGAAGAAATAATATATTCATTCACTCAAACATGACTTAAAAGTCAAGGAGATAGTTTAAGAGCTTCTTGTAGCATGTTTGAGGCTATAAATCTAACTTCCTCTAAAGGATAAGATAGCATATAAGATAAATGTGTCTCTAAAGTTCTGGTAGAGAAACTGGCTCATAAAGATGTAGAAATATTTGCTGGCAATAAATATCTAACTATATCAAAAGCTTTAGCATTTAAAGTATTTTCAAAAACTCTTGAAGAAGAGAAATCTCTTTTATTTATAATTTCATTTTTAACTAAAACATCTTTTACAATAGGTAGATATTTTAAATAATTATTTATTAGTTTTTCATGTAATTTTTTTATTTCTAAGATATCTCAACTTCATTCTAAATCTGGAGCATAAATCAAGCTATCTTTTCAAAAATCTAGATATCTAGTTGATTTTTCTTGAAAATCTCAAAGTGATGGAAATGGAGATTCTATAACTTTTGTAAAAACTTGACTAACTCACTCTATTGCAAACCTAATTCTATCTGCATCTTTTAAACTATTATGCCCATAGTCAACTCACCATTTTTTTAGAAAATCTGAAGCTTTTTTTTCAAAAAAATCTAAACTAAAATTTGATGATTTTTTTATATTTGAAGATAAATCTTCTAAAGAAATATACTCATCTTTTCAAATAATTCATTTTTCTAAAGCATTTTTACTATCATCAAAAAGTTGTAAAAATCTATCTCTCATAGATAAACTAGATCTACTATATTGACCTACTAAAAAAGCCCATAATTGATTTGATAAGGTATTTTTAGCACAGTAAATATTTTTATCAATATTTGTGAAAAAATATTCTAAAACTATTTTTTCATCTTCAGTATATTGTCTTTTGTTTTGTAAAAGAGTAAATGTTCAAGTATTATTCATAAATTATTTATTTAAAAAAATATTTTTAGAACTTATATTATATATATTTGGTGACATATTAAATTGTTACAAAAATATCTAAAGAATCTTTAAAGGATTGCAAAATCCCTATTCATCATATCAATGTTTCAATCACCCCATATGACAAGTAAAGCTTCTTTTTTCAATTATTTATTATTTTTTCCAACATATTTCACTCTGTAACAATATTAAAAATATTTGATAGAACTGTATAAATTCAATCTTAATTTTTAAAAATACTTAAAAGTAAATATTTATAATTTTTAAATTAATTATTAAATTTAAATAAAATTACATCTCAATCTTGAACTATATAATCTTTTCATTCAAGCCTAACAC
>CAZIGU010000027.1:0-11035 GCA_964538545.1 uncultured Candidatus Peribacteria bacterium | reverse complement strand
TTTTTGAACTTGAATAGATATAACTTATCCTTCTACAAATAAAAGTCTTTTTGAAGATGTTATAAAAAAATGATGAGCTTTGATATCTATATTCCCTATATGAACAAATTGAAGCAATTATACTTTTCCTATAAGAAATGAAATAGTTGCTTCTATAAGTGTATGATGTTTAGTTTTGCAAGCTTGAGAGAAATCTGGTACTTTGATAACTTCAAATTTAGTTTTAGAAAATTCAAGAGATTTATTTTGTATACCTTGAGATATATTTGACAGTGATTTTACATGAAACAATTTTCTCATAAAATCATGACAAGCAAAACTCATAACTGAAAGCCAAGACATACTTGATGAATACAATTTCAAAAATATATCTAAAAATGAAAATATAATTTTTAACAATAAAGATGAAGATATAATTTATAATATACTAAAATACAACTTAGCTCTAAGTATAGATGAAATAATAGAAAAAACATGATTAGATTATCAAAAAATAGTATTATCTTTACAAATACTTGAATTAAAACAAATAGTTAAAAAAGATTTATTTTGAAATTATTCAATATAATTAAATATAGTCAATATATAATATATTGACTATATTTGTTTTTAAAATATATAATATATTCTTATAAATAATTTTTATTTTATGTATTCAAAAAAAAATCCCCAAAATTTAGATGATATAGAAGATATACTATCAATTAGTGAACGAGAAGAAAATGAAATCAAAAAAGCATCTCAAAATTATTCTTCTATAATTTGAGAAATTATTGAAGAAACTAGAGTATGAATATTTACAAGATTATGAAATTTTATAAAAAAATCCAGTTCTTGAGTCTATATAGATTTAAGTTTAATAGAAAACTCTATAGATTTTCATAAAAATTGTGATACTATTTTTTGAGCTTGATATACTTTTTTAAACTTAGATTATGATATATACATAGAATTGCTATATAATTTTAATGAATTTAAAGAAAAAAATTCTATCATAAAAATAAGTGATGATATATATGAAATACCTAAAAGTAAAAAAGATTTATATTATGATTATATAAAAAATAATTGAGATATTTATCTAAGATTTTCATCACAAAATATAAATATAGAAAACTGATATACTTATGTTTTTGAAGAGATTGTTGCATATTTATATACTAAATGAATCAAATTTTGATTTGATAAAAAATCTATATTAGAATGAATAAATAACTATGATTCTTATCCTACATTAGTAGCAAAAGATTTACAACCAATTTTACCAAAAGATCGATACATAAATTATAATTGATTTGATACTCCAAAAAGTCTAGTTGATTATTTAGAAAGTTGAAATTTTTGAAATTTAAATTTTTGAAATTTTAAAGAATGCAATTCTTGACAAATAATAGCTAGAAAAATACCTATTTTTTATTGAAAAGAGTGAAGAGATATATACTGAAAAGTTATAAAAATACCTAGATTTAATTGAAGATTAAAAGATATATCAAATTTTGAAAATTTATCTTGAGATTGAACTACATTTTTAGTTTTAGAATCATGAGAAGAAATTATTATATCAAACTATTGATGATGTGTTTTTGTTGATGAAAAGAAATGAACTATATCTATAAAAAATCACATAAATATAAATTGAAATATTTCACAAAATAATTGATCTATAATTTTTAAAAATGTAAATATATCTATAAGTTGAGATATACTTGACACATATGTAGAAGCAAAAGATATAATAGTTGAGTGAAATATATATTGAAGTAAAATAATCTCAAATTGATGAACTATAAAAACAAATTGAGATATGTCAAATTGTTTTATATCAAACGACAATTGAACTATAATATGTTCTTGAAATATATTTTCACAAAATAAACTTATAAAAAGCATAAACTGAAATATAGATTTATCATGAGTATTAAAAATAGAATTATCAAAAATAATTTGAAAAAAAATAAATATTTCAAATATAGTTAATTCAACTATATCTTGAGAAATGATATATATATGAAATTCAAAAAACTCTGAAATAATATGAAATAGCATAAATATAAATAATTATGAAAATACAAATTCTAGTGATATATTTTTAGTTATAAATTGATTAAGTGAATTAGTAAAGAAAAAAGAAAGAATTGAAAAAGACCTAATTAGAAAACCAAAAGATTTTTATGAATTAAAAGAAATATTTGAAGATATATATTCTCAACATAGATTTTTATTTAATAAATATGATTTTTTTAATCAAACCTCTTTTGATAAAAATATGAAAGAATATTATGAGAAATATGAAAAACTAAAAGAAAAATTACAAGAAGAATGATTTTATGAAAATTTAGAAGAAGATTACCAAATAAAATCAGATAAATTCATAAAACTAATGGAAAAAATAATAAAATTAAAAGAAATATATAAAAAAATCAAGATATTCTTAAATATGGAAAATGACTTAAATAATATTAAAAAAGAAATAATAAAAATATTAAATTCATCATTTGTAAAAATAAATCAAGCAAATTCTGATATAATATTGAAACAAATAATAGTTGACAACAAGGATTTTATGGAAAATATTGAATTATTTTTACAAAATTTTATAAATTCAACTCAAGTTAGCTCAATAAACAGTAAAAAATATATAAAACAAAATACTTTTTCGTATACTCCTAAAAAATAAAAATATTTATATAAAAATAAAGTATAATAAATATATAAACTCCTATATAAATTTTATGTAGGGGTTTATTATGGGTTATTTTTACTTTTTATTTGATTTTTTAAATAAAATATTTAAAATCTTTAAACTTCAAATTGGATTCATAGCTCAGTTGGTAGAGCAGATCCCTCTTAAGGATAAGGTCCCGGGTTCAAGCCCCGGTGAGTCCACCATAATAAAGTAAATTTAAAAAATAATAACAAACTATGAGCTTCAATAATTTTTCAGATTGATATAAAAAAGTATTAGTAAATTGAGAAAATAAAGTAAAACAAAATTGATTTACACTATTAGAAGAAATAGATATTTTTGAAGAAATATTATTAGATTATAAATGATGACTAAAAGAATTATTTACAATTTTTTGAATAAATATTGAACTATTTAATGATGCTAAACCTAAAATCAAAAAAACAAAATGACAATATTCTTGAATGAGCAAAGAACTAAAAGACACTATTTTACTTAGTTTCAAAATAGCCTCTTCTTATTGAAAAACAAAAGCTTCTATAGAAGATTTTTTATTGGCTGTTTTAAAAAATAATTGATGGTTAAATAGATTTTTAGAATATATTTGAATAAATCCTACAGATATAGAAAAATGAATAATTGATCTAAATAAAGCCTGAATTATAGATTGACTATTACGAAATAATCAGTGACAAAATTTTTGAGATTCTTTTGAAAAGATATTAAATACTATAACAAACAATCTTTTTATGAATGAAGAAGATTCAACTCCATTTGATCAAAATACTGAAGTAGATAAAAAAAAGAAAGAATCAAAAACTCCAACTTTAGATTTTTTCTCAAAAGATTTAACAAAACAAGCAAAAGAATGATGATTAGATAAAGTTATATGAAGAGAAGAAGAAGTTAAAAGATTGCTTTCAATACTTAATAGAAAAACAAAAAACAACCCTGTACTTGTTTGAGAGCCTTGAGTTTGAAAAACAGCTATAGTAGAACTACTTGCAAGTATGATTGTATCTTGAAATGTACCATTTTCAATGAGAGATAAAAAAATATTTGCACTAGATATGAACTCTTTAGTAGCATGAACTAAATATAGATGAGAATTTGAACAAAGAATTAAACAAATTATAGATGAAGCATCTATAGTAGAAAATGAAATAATTTTATTTATAGATGAAATACATACTATTATATGAGCCTGATCAGCAGAGTGAACACTTGATGCATCAAATATCTTAAAACCTGCTATGTGAAGATGAAAAATAAGAGTTATATGAGCAACTACACTAAATGAATATTCTAAATATATAGAAAAAGACCGAGCTTTAGAAAGAAGATTTCAAAAAATAATAGTATCAGAACCAAAACTAGAAGATGCTATAAAAATAATTGATTGATTAAAAGAAAGTTTTGAAGATTTTCACAATCTAAATATAACTCATCGAGCTGTAGAAGAAGCTGTTAAATTATCTATAAGATATATTCCTGATAGATTTTTACCAGATAAAGCAATAGATCTGATAGATGAAGCTTGTTCTTTAAAAAGTATGAATTATGTATGAGATGAAGAAAAAATTACAAAAATAAAAAATGAAATTCAAAAACTACAAACTCAAATAGATTCTTTTGTAGTATCTCAACAATACGAAAAAGCATCTAAAACAAAAGAAAAAATATTATCTTTAGAAAAAGAAATATCTGATTATAAGAAAAAATTTAACATACCTAAAGATAAAAGATTATCTATAACAGATAAAGATATAAAAAATATACTTAGTCTAACTTCAAAAATACCAGTTAGTGATTTAGAAAAAGATGAAATAGATAGATTAAAAAATCTGAAAACAAAATTAAAAGAAAATATAATATGACAAGATGAAGCTATAGAAAGTATTGTCAAATCTATCATAAGAGCAAAAACTTGAATCTCAAATCCAAATAAACCTATATGAACATTTTTATTTTTATGACCTACTTGAGTATGAAAAACTCAAATAGTTAAAGAATTAGCATCTCTTTATTTTTGAGATGAAGATAATTTAATAAAAATAGATATGTCTGAATACTCAGATAAAACATGAGTATCAAAACTTATATGAGCAAATGCTTGATATGTATGATATGAAGAATGATGACAATTAACAGAAAAAGTAAGAAAAAAACCATACAGTATAGTACTTTTTGATGAAATAGAAAAACGAGATTTTGATATATACAATCTACTACTTCAAATACTTGATGAATGAATTTTAACAGATAATAAATGAAGAAAAGTAAATTTTAAAAATACTATTATCATAATGACTTCAAATATTTGACAAGAAGAATTCAATCAAGAAGCAAAAAAAATATGATTTGATATGGAAATAAATACAGAAGAAGAACAAAAAGACTATCAAAAAATTTGAGAAAAAATAAAAACTAATTTAAGTGATTATTTTCCAAGAGAATTTATAAACAGAGTAGATAAAATAGTAGTTTTTTCTCCTTTAGATAAAAAATCTATCAAAAAAATAGTAGAGTTAAATATAGAAGAATTAAAAACAAGATTAAAAAATATAAAAAATATAACTTTAAATTTTGATAAAAAAATAATAAATTTTATATCAAAAGAAGTCTACAATCCAGAATACTGAGCTAGAGAAATAAAAAGATATATAATAGATAACATAGAAGATTTAATAGCTTGAAATTTGCTTTTTAACAAAAACTGTGATACCATAAACATAAGTTTAGAAAAAAACAAAATAGTTATTAAGTAATTGTTATTTATGAAGAATATATTTTTTATTATAACATTTTTGATTTTTATAAACCCAAATTTATCATTTGGGTTTTTAAGTGATTCTCTAGACTTAGATATGTATAAAAAAATAGATTCTTGAATATATGATCTAGAATTAAAGTATTATGATAGAGAATTAAGATGATGAGATATGAATCAAGAAATATCTGATGAATTAAACAAAACAGCTTTATTGCATGATTTATCTTGAGATTGTTTTAAAAAATGAATGTCTATAAAATCTGTAAATACTCTAACTCAATTACAGGACAAATTAAACATAAAATCTAGTGATAGTGTAAACAGTTCACAAATTCAAGAAGTTATAAATTTTGTAGAAGAAAAATGTCTAAGAGATTTAGAGTGTTGAGATGTTAAAGTGTGTTGATATTCATCTGAAAAAATAAATAAATATCTAGATATAGCCTCTCAAGCACATCAAAATGCTATACAAACATGAAATAAAAAATTAGATTCAACTTTTAAAATACGAAGAATTTGATTGTATAGTGATTGAATAAAAGAAAATTCTAGTTTTGATTTGATGGTAGATTTACAAGAAATAAATGATATAATTTTTGAAAAGCAAGATAAATACCTATGAGAAAACAATTCAAATATATGAAAACTTATGGAATCAATAATATCTTGAAAATGAATAGATGAAGCTATAAATGATAGCTTATATCCTGAAAACAATTTTTTCACTTCAGTTATGGATGCACTAAAGACTAATCCTTTAAATTGAAATAATTGACAAAATTGAGTAAATAATTGAAATCAAAATAACAATTCGTGAAATTGAAATCAAAATTGAGATAATTCTAATTTAAATACTGATTTTTTATCAAAAATATGATTTAATTTATGAAATTCAGAAAATAGTTGCCTAACTGATGAGTCTTGATTTGACTATAACTCATTAAATACTGTTTTAAAAGAATTAAACAAAGATATATTAACTGACAAAATAAAAAATTGATGGAATAATGTAAATCAAAATAACAATTCATCAAATTGAAGGAATAATCAAAATTGATGAAATAATTGAAATTTAAACAATAATCAAAACACTTGAAATAATAATCTTCCATGATATACTTGATGAAAAAAAGCATGATTTTGAGAATTATGATGATATTATGAAAATTTACAAACAGATTTTGATAGTTATAAAAAAATAAATGATAATTCGGTATGGCCTTGTGATAATTTTTTTTGTATAACTACTAAATTTGTTATATATAACAATAAATTATTATGAACAACAAGAGATTTAAGTATAGAAGCTCTTATAAAAAGATCAAATGAACATTTTAAAAAATTTGCATGAACTTCACTAATGCAAGCAAAAATGACAACAAATAATTTTGAAATATGATTAAGAGATATAAATTTACCTGATATGTTTCATGTTTGAGTACAAGTTACTAAAAAACCGGTTCCATTATTGTGGGTAGATAAAGAAGAAAATGATCCTAATAATGATGATTTTAAAGCTGAAAATATGTTAAGAGACTATTATAAATCAATAGGTAAAGAGTATGATAGAGCAAATGAAATACAAGATTTTGCAAAAACTGCAAAAGAAATTATAGATTGCGAAGAAATAAGTCTAGATAAATGTAATAATAAAATATCATTAAAAAATACAGAAACATATAAACAATCTCAACGATGATTAAAAGTAATAGAAACAAATGTGGATAAAAAATTATTAGAAACTGATATGAAAGAGTTTTATGATAATTTTTGAGAATTTGAAACTTTTACAAGACAAATAATGGATTATACTTTTTCTATAAATGCTATTATAAAAGAAATGATAAATATTCCTATAAATAAAGAATGATGATAAAATTTAATATTTTAAAAATATGAAAAAAATAAAAATTATAATTGTTATAATTGCAAGTATATATTTTTGACAAACATATGCAGATTGTCCTATAGAAAATACTCCTGAAGTATTGGAAAAATATATAACTAATGTAAATAAAGTTATTTCAAATATATCTGCTATATGATATGATTCTCAAAAAGAAAAATGAGTAAAAAAAGATGCTATATACCGATCTAAAAAAAGTCTAGCAATTTTAAATGAATTAACTGATTTTAAATGATATTTTTCATATTTTGATTATTATGTAAATTATGCAACTGTAAATGAATATGTGCCTGAAGTATGGAGAGATTATGAAAAAATAAATAAAATATCAAAAAATCTTGAAAGATATATGAAACTTGCTATAAGTAGATGAATATCTTGATGAGTTATAACAAGAGAAAAAATATGTGATTGAATAACAGAAAATTGTAATTTTGAATGAAAAGATATATATGAAGTTATTTGAAAAGTTATAAATAACAATGAAAAAATGCTAGAGTTATATAGACTTAGTATAACTTGAAAATGACAATATTTCACAAATGAAGATAGAATAAATTTAAGTTTAATAGATAAAAATTCTTTTTTTGATGAATTTAAAAATTATTACAATGATACAACAACAAATAAATGTTCTCAAAAAGAATGAGGTTTTTCAGATAGAATATCAAAAGCTATTGAATCCATATCTAATTGGCAAGATCTATGAAAAAACTGAACAAAAGATTGGGTATATCGAGCATGACTTCTAAAATGAGATAGATATATATGAAATCTAAAAACTGAAGAAGCTGAAAGAAAATTATTACAAAAAGAGTTATCAAGACAATGATTATCAACATCTGCATCAGAGAAAATGCTTAAAAATTTAGAAAAATTCAACGACAGTTGATGGTTTAGTGCAGATAATAATTTCCTACAAAATACAGCTTCTTATGTATATGATAGGACTTCTGATCAATTTGGTGATTTTAAAGAAACCATAAAAGATAGTTTTAAAGATAAATCTTGAAAAGAAGTATCAAATATACCTATAAAAAAATTGACTGAAGTTGGTGATAAAGTTGCTTCAAAAGAACAAATAGAAAAAGAAATTAAAGGACTATATTATAAAGAACTAGAGTATATAAAAATGATAGATACTACAACTGAAAGCCTAGAATGAAGAATAATAGAAATGCATATAAACCTAACTTTTGCAAATGATGCTTTACAAAAACTTATACCATTATCTGAAAAAGTATGTAATGATCAATGAACAAATGTGAAAGCAAATTGTACAACTGATAATTAAATATTGAAAAATAAAATAAAAATATATAATTATTTAAATAATTTTTAAAAAATAAAAATGTCTAAGAAATATATAAATCCTGTAAAAAATGAAAAAGAATTACAAATCATGAGAGATCTAGCAAAAGTACATAAAGAAGTTTTTGAATCTATTAAACAAACTGCAAAACCATGAACAACTTGAGAAGATATAAATATATTATGTGATAATATAACTAAGAAACATTGAGTTCTATGCTGATTTAAATGAGTTTACTGATTCCCTTGAAATATATGTATAAGTATAAATGACTGTGTAGTTCATTGAGTACCAAGTAAAAAAATGATTTTTAAAGATTGAGATGTAGTTAAATTTGATTTTTGAGTAAAATGTAGTGTTACTTGATTAAATACTGATCGAGCTTTTACTATGATTATTTGAGAATGACCTCATAAACAAGAGGTAGAAAAATTTTTAAATACTTGTAAAGAAGCTCTATACAAATGAATAGCAAAAGCTGTTGTATGAAATAGAATATGAGATATATCAAATGCTATTCAAAGACATGTAGAATCTGCTTGATTTCATATAGTAAAAGACCTTACTTGACACGCTATTTGATATACTTTACATGAAAAACCATATATACCAAACTATTGAAAAGCAAAATCATGAGATTATCTAAAAGCAAATATGACCTTAGCTATAGAACCTATCATATGATTTAAAAGCTGAAAAATAAAAGATAAATGATGATTTGAAATATTTATAGCAGATTGAAGTCTATGAGCACAATTTGAACATACTATAGTAGTAAAACCAAATTACCCTGAAATAATTATATAACTTTTTAAAAAGTTATATTTTTTTGACTTTAAAATATTTTTTATATAATAATGATCTAATGTCAATTTAAGATATAATTCTATATTATGGAACAAAAAAATATGGTTTTTATAGGCTGATGAAATGGCCAATCAAATATACTGAAATGAATCAGAGATGTTTTTGAAGAAGTAAAGCATAAAATAACTTCTATAGTAAGCATGAGTGATGACTGAAGAACAACTTGATTACTTATGAATTTATATAATTCAAGATTTTGAGATCACCTACCACCTCCTTGAGATCTAAGAAGATGTCTTTTTGCTTTATCAAAATCTGTTTATAAAGATAAATTTGCTACTTTTTTAGAATTTGAAATAAAAGAAAATGACAAACTAATATCTGAAACAACTATAAAAAATCTTTTTGAAATTGCTTCTTGAAATAATCAAGATTTTATTTCTTATTTAGAAAAAAATTATAAAGATATTTTAGAATATAAATTGGATATAGACTCCCCTATACAATGACATAAAGTATGAAATCTAGTTATGGCTATATTATATCATAACTTCTGAGATTATAACAAAATGGTTTATTTCATGCAGGAAATGCTTGAATCAATGTGAGATGTATTACCTATAACTACTTCAAGAGCTTATATACAAGCTAGACTTGTAGATTGAACTATTGTGCAAAAACAAGACAATATAAGTAATGTTGCTAACTATAACTCCTCTATTCAGTCTCTTGAACTTATGGATTGCTCAAAAGATGCTTCAGTTAATATTGATGTTATAAATGCTATAAAAAATGCTGATTATATAGTTGTTTGACCTGGAGATTTATATACTTCTATAGTTGCCAATTTAATCATATGAAATATAAGAGATGTACTTAGAATATCTAAAGCAAAAGTTATATATATATCTAACAACACAAATAAATGATGAGAAACTAATTGACTTAGAACTCTAGATTTTATAAATACTATTGAAAGATATATATCAAAAAAACTAGATTATGTAATAACAAACAATTATTTACCCATATTATCAGATGATGATAAAACAAAACTTAAAAAAGATATAAGTGTAAAATGATGAGACTACGTTTTTTTAGATGATTTTGATAAACATTTGATTAAAAGTAAAAATACTATTATCATAGAAGATGATCTAATAGATAGAGAATCTTTATACAAACATAACGCTATAAAAATAGCTTGATTATTACTTGATATAATTAAAAAAGAAACTACTAATTAGTAGTTTCTTTTGGGTTTTGTGATTCCTTTTTATTTTTTATATTTTTAAGAGCCTCTATCATTCAATATCTATTAAATCATCATTCTATAGTATAAAAAGCATTTCAAGAAATATTTCTTTCTGAAATTTGTTTTATTCTATTATTGAACTGTCATTTAGTCATAATTTCTGGATATAAAGATGAAGTATAATAAGAAGCATTATTTGGTAAAAATCATAATTGATAAAATATATCATATATCAAAGATCTTTCTTGATGATCTAAAAAATCATTATCATATCAAATAGATTCTTTTATATTTAT
>CAZIGU010000026.1:0-11173 GCA_964538545.1 uncultured Candidatus Peribacteria bacterium | reverse complement strand
TTTTTTATTATTTTAAATTGTAATTTTACTTTAAAATAATACAATTTTTTGATTGAAAATCAAATTTTTGCATTTTTTTAATATTATGATAAAATTTAAAAGAATTTATTTTTATAATTTATAATTATGTCAGAGAAAATATGAGAACAATCTATTCCAAAAAAACTAGAAACAGTTGAAAAACAAGATGTAAAAGCTGAAACTATTAAAGAATTGGAAAAGTTAAAACAAGAGTTATCTTGAGAAATAACACCTGAAAAATTATCAAAATTGTTAGATGACTTACCTAAAAAAAATCAAGAGTATTATATACTAGGTCTTTTATCTTGGTTAAATGAATCATGAATTTATATATCTTCTATTGAATCAAATAGGGTTTCTTTGACTTGAAAAAATGATGAAAATCTTTCAAGATTTGAAAATATTTTAAATGATAGATTTACTAATATAAAACCATATATATCGAAATCTATTATGTATAAATCATTTTTTATAGATGAATATATATCTGATAAATGAGAAAAATCTCCAAATTATAATGTAGATGAATTAGTAGTTAGGTTATTGAAAAAGCATTGACGAACTTCTATACATAATTTAGTAAAATTATCTTCAGAACAAGATATAGCTAATCAATTAAAATGATTAAAAAATGTTTGAGAAAAAGATTTTCAATCTTTTAAGAGACAAATGCTAGTTCAAATAACAGATATAAACGATAGGGAATTTATAAGTATGTATTTAGATTCTATAAGATGAACAATTATTTTATGAAATGATGATATAAAAAAATATAAAGATAATAAATCAAATTTAGCAAAAGAGTTTAAAAAGATAGAAAGTGCTTCAATGCTTAACTGAACTACTCTAGATTGATTTGAACAAAAATTTACCAAAAACCCTATATGAGCATTGAAAGAAGTTGCTTTAGATAGTTGATGAATACAAAATGCAGTAGTACTATGAATAATATGAGGTTTTATATGAATGATTTTTTGAAAATGAAGATTATGATTTTGATTATGAGCATCGTTATGATTTACTTGATCTGTTTTATGAGAGGAATGATTAGATAAGTTAATAAAATTATGAATTGATAAATGAAACCAAGTTAAAGATAGTTTTTGAGGTCAAAATATTGATAATAATTGAAATAAGTCACAAATTCAACAAGAAAAATCTAATCCTCAAGTTGTTAGAGAAAATGATAAAAATAATCCTGTCTATATAAAATATGAATGATTGTTTTTATGAGTAGATAATAAAAATCAAGAAAAATTAAAAATATTGTTAGAATTATCTAGTAATGATAATTTTTTAGATGCTTCAGTTGGTTTTTTAAATATATTTTTTACTGAAAATAATAAAGATAAAATTAAAGAAAAGTTTAAAAAATATGGCATAGATTTGACAGATGATAATTTAGAATATTATAAAGATATATTTAATTCTATTTTGGAGCAGAGAAATAGTGATGGAATAACTTTTTGAGATAATCCTAAAGAAAAAGTAAGAGAATTTTTGGAGAGAACTAGTAATATTGTACCTAAAATTGATTGAAAAGAAAATTCACAAAATTCTAATTCTAATGTTATCCAACAAAATAATTCTATAAATGAAAATAATCAATCTATAGATATAGAGGAAAGACCTGAATGAATGGATGATTTAACATATTTATCTAGATTATTAAATATGTGATATATAGTTTCAGATGTAAAACCTCCTGAACTAAATAATTGATTTTGACAAAAAAGTATTTTTTGAAAAACTTTTTATACAATAAATCCTTTTTGACTTACATCTGATATTATAAAATATATTTCAAAATGAACTTTTTGGGCTTATACATGATGAACTATACCTTTACAAAATAATGTTTTAGAATTGTTATGAAGTTGATTAGATAAATGAGCTTGGAAATTTTCTACAGCTATGAATAGTCTTATAGATCTTGAATGACATAAAATAAAAATAGACTTACAAAATCAAATAAATAAACTAAATATAGAGGCAAGAAATTCTTGAATTTATTCTGGTGAAATTAAAGCAAAAGTTGATATTTTACAAGAACAAATTATTAAAATAGATAATTTTATAAAATTAAGTAATAATAAATGAATAAATAGATTAATTAGATTAAATATTGCTAAAGAAAAAATAGAATGAAATTTAGAAAAATTAAACAATATTCAAACTCAAATAAATCAAACTGAAGAAAAATTTAAACAAGATTTAAAAGATTTTGAAAAAGAAGTTAAATCTACAAAAAGATCTGAAATTAAAAAATCTGAAGTAGAAGATAGATTAGACGCTAAACTTAGAGGTTTAGTTGAAAAATATAATACAGATATAACAAAACTTAATACTGATTATAGTTTAAGTTTATCTTCTCTGACTATAGAAGAACAAACAAAAATTGTTTCTACATCAAATACTGCTTGATCAAAGTTAGCATCTTTAAATTGATGAGTTAATAACTTCTTAGATAAATTAAACAATTCTAAAATCACTTGATCAACAAAAACAGCTTTTATAACTATATGAGTTGCTTCTTTAATTTATAATTGATCTTGATGAATAAAAGAAATGTGGGAACAAGGTTTTTCAGAAGAAAATAAAAATAATGCTATAGATATGGGAGTATCATTTATACCTATAGTTTGATGAGTATATGATTTATGAATAGCTTATAATTGAGTAGACTTAAATTGAAAAACATTAAGTGAACAAGAAAGAATTATTAGACGAGCTTTTTGAGTAGTATGACTTATACCTTGAGTATGATTTATTGTAAAATGAGCTTGAAAAGCTTCTTTATGAAATATTATTACAAAAACTTGAATTGTTTCTTGAGCTGCTTTGATGAGTTGAGTTTTAGGTTATTCTATATATGAAGCATGAAAAGATATAGCTATTAACAAAATATAAAATATGGCAAATTATTCACCAGAAGAAATTATGTCTCATGATATGAATGATACTAAATCTATAAAAATATGAACTTGACCTTCTTTAGAAGAAAAAATAGATTTTATCTATAAAGAATTAAAAAATCAAAGAAGAAATAGAAGAATAAATTATTTTATAAAATTTTTATTCTTCACTTGAATTATCTATCTAGTTTTTTTCTATATTCCAAATATGAGTGAAAGTATCAAAAAAGAGATAGAATGAAAAATATCAAATTATATATCTCAGACAGTATGAGGTCTTATGAAAAATATGGCTTCAGATATGACGCAAGATCTTATAAAAAATATTGAGGAAAAAGCAAGTAATTTACAAAAATAAAAAGCATTTTTAAATGCTTTTTATTTTTTTTCTTTTAGAAATAGTTTCTTTTATTTTTTTAAGCATATCTGGATGTTTTGAAGTAAGCTCTTTTATAGAAAAAGCTAACATAACTATCAAAACTCAATCTTCTAAACATTTTACAGAAGCTGATCTTTTAGAATGATCTCAAAATAGAGCCATTTCTCATATCAATTCTCAAGTTCATATAGTTCATAATATTTTTTCATAACTATATGCTTCCAATAATCATGATTTAACTATATACATAGATGTAGCATCATCTCATTCGCTAAATATAATTTCTCATTTTTTTACCTCTCTTAATTGACAAAAAATTTCCAAATTAGATTTTTCTGAAGAAGATAAATTGTTAAAAAACTCTATTCATTCAAACATATTTTTATATTAAAAAATAAATATTATTTAATAATAGTTGTTTTAAATAATTCTATTTCATCTCATAGTTCAATTTTTTCATTTATTACTAGCTTTATTCAACATTCTGTAGGTCATTCTAAATTATTTACATCAACTATTCATGATTTTAAATTTTCTATTTTTCATTTTCAGATATATCTATCTTTTCTTATAACTCTAGCAAAAGCTCATTTTTCTATAGTAGAATCTTTATTAAGTTTTAATCAAATTATTTGAAATCATTCTCAATCAAAAAATATTCATCATACTTTTGCAGTTCATAAGTTTATATCTACTTCTTTTGAGTCTAACATTCAAGTTATAATTTTTTCAATTTTTTCAGTTATATGATATATTACTTTACTTGAAATGTATTCTATCTTAGAATTTTCTATATAGTTTTTAGAATTTCAGAGTAAATCTACATTGTATCATACTATTATAGCATTTGATCAATGCCCCATCATAGCATCTGATTCAGTTATATTTCAAACTCAAGAATGTATAATACTTACTTTTGTTTCAGGAGTAGATAGTTTTAATAAAGCTCATTTAATAGCTTCTAGACTTCAATTTGTATCTGATTTTACAATAACTTTTAATTGCTTCAAAGATCAAGATTTGATTTTTGACATTATTAAATCTATAGAACTAGTTGATACTAATTTTTTACTATCCATAAGTTCTTTATACTCTGTAGCTCTTATTCTAGCTTTTTCTATATCTGAAACTACTTGAAATATATCTCATCAATTTAAAACACTATCAAATCATACTATCAAAGCAGGTTCTCAAGGTCAAACAGAAGATGTGTTTTTATTGTTAAAATCTTTTAATACTTTTATTCTTCAAAAACTTCATTTACATACTACACAATCTCATTTTTTTAGAGTTCAAGTATTTATAAGTACTGATGAAACAGGTCATAAAGAAGTATCTAAATGAGATTCTAAAACAGTTCATACAGCTGTTCTGTTTGGATTTGCTTTTAAATCCAATATTTCACTAGTCAAGATTATTATTTCAAGTAAATTATCAATTCATTCTCAAGTTTTTGAAGAAACAGGGCATACAGGAATATTTCATCAATATCATTCTGTCAATAATCAAGCTGTAGCTAATTGAGATTTTATCATATCTATATTAGCTCAAGGTTTGTCTATTTTTGTTACTGCTACTATTATTTGTAATCAAGCTTCAATAGCATGATTTATACTTTCTACAGTTTGAGGTTTAACTCAATCATCTCAAGCAACTACAAGTATTGCTATATCTGTAGATTTAGCTCATCTAGCTCTCATGATAGTAAAAGCTTCATGTCAAGGAGTATCTAAAAAGGTTATTTTTTCAGATCATACTTTTACTTCATAAGCTCATATACTTTGAGTTATTCATCAAGCTTCTTTTGCTGCAACTTTTGTTTTTCTTAGATAGTCAAGTAATGAAGTTTTTCAATGATCTACATGCCCCATTATACTAACTACAGGAATTCTTTTTTCAAGTTTAGTAGAATCTTCTTCTTTTAAAAGAGATGAAATATCTCATGAAAGCATATCTTCTATATGAAATCATGAAGAATTATCTTTTTCTAATTTTATATTGAAGCTTTCTGCTATTATAGAAGCTGTTTCAAAGTCTATTTTTGAATTAAGAGTTATTTTAAGGCCATTTTTTATAAATTCTTGAATTACTTTTACTACTGGTAATCATATTTTATCTGAAAATTCTTTTACAGAAAAAATATCATCAACTATAACAGTTTGTCATACTTTTGAAACTAAATTTTGATTTATATCTTCTAGATTTTTTTCTTTTATATCCTCTTTTTTATTCTTTTTTATTTTATTAGATCTAGAAAAAGAAAACTCATCATTTTCTTGTATTAAGAAATTTTTAGAATGTTTATTTGATTTATCTTTTTTAAATCATTTTTTTATAGAATTTTCTTGAATTTATTTTTCTTTTGTAGATTTTTTTGTTGTAGTTTTAAAATTTTGATTTTTATCTTTAATTTGGTTTATAAATTTTTTAGGTTTATCTTTATTTATTATAGTAATTCATTCTTTTTTATTATTTGTATTATCTTCATTATCTTCTTCTAAAAAATCAAATACTTTAGTTTTTGTATTGAAACTTTTATTACTTTTTTTTATATCATTATCATTTTTTTGTTCATTTTTACTGTCAAAATTTTTAGAATTATTTTGACAATCTTTTTTAAAAGATATTTTATATTCTCTTTTTTCTCATTTTTCATTTTTATTGAAATCTTTTTTTTCTTGATTTTTTAAAGTTTTTTCAGTTGTAAAGTATTTTTTAGGTTCTTTTGAACTTTCTTCATTTGTATCTTTTTTAATGAATTTTTTTTCAAGTATATCTGATTTTTTTTCAGTTTTTTTAGATGTTTTATAATTCAATACTTCTTTTTCCTCTTTAACAGAAACAATATTATCTTTTTTAGGTTTTTTAATAGTAGGTTTTTTAGAATCTTCTTTGTTTTCAATTTTTTCTTCTATATTATCTTTTTTTATTTTTATTTTTCATACTATTTTTGGCTTTTTTTCTTTGTTTACATCTTCTATAGATACGTTTTTAGTATTTTCATTAGAATTGTAGTAATCATCATCTACTAGTTTTTTATTTGACATTGTTTAAGTAAAAATTAAAAAATAAATTTTGCATCAAAAGTATAATATGTTTTTTGTTTAATTTGTCAAAAAAAACTATAAAAAAATATTTCTTGATAATATATATATTTAAAAATAAAAATACAATTGTCAATATATTTTATTTGATTATTAGAAATATATATGATAAAATTTTTATAAGTATTTTATTTTTAACAAAACATATGAAAAAGTATATATCTTTAATAATTATTTCATTTTTTATAATAGATTCTGTATATGCTTCTAATAGTTTTTTGTATACAAAAAGTATAAGATGAAAAATTATAGAAGATTTTAAAGAAGAGCAATTTAAAAATATTTTTCATAATGATAAAAATATTTTATTAAAAGATGATTTGAATTTTTTTGAGACACAAAATAAAATAGAATCACTAAAAAACATTAGATTAAATGCATCTTTACAAGTATCAGAAGACACATCTAAAATAAATGTAGTTTCTGAAAGAATAGCTTCACTAAAAGAAACAATAGCAGAGCTAGAAAATCAAATAAAAGAAGTATCTGAAGAAATAACTACACTTAATCGTGATATAAAAACTACAATAGATACAATAAATACAAAAAAAGAAAATATTAAAAAACTTAATTCAGAAGTACAATCAACAAAAAAAGTTTTGTTAGACTATATAGCTCATATATATAAAAAATGAAATATTATGTATGATGAAAACAACAATGTAGATTCTTTAAAAACAGTTATTTTAAATGAATGAAATATTTCAACAATACTTGATGATTTAAATTTCTCATCAGTTTTAGAATTTACATGACAATCTATTTTGCAAGAATATAGAAATTTATTAAAAGATTTATTTGTAGAAAAACTTGCACTTGAAGAAAAAAATAATTCATTAAAAAATATAAGATTACAAACTATTGAAAAAGAAAAAGATTTGCAAACCAAAAAAGAATTTAGAGAAAAAATATTAAATTTTTCAGAAGAGCAATTTAAAACTTTTTCACAAGATTTAGAACAATCTAAAAATTTTGAAAATAATATAACTTTAAAAATTATACAAAATAAAATAAAATTAAAAAATCAAAAAAGACTTTTATTAAATAAACATAATTGTGATTATATAGATGAAAATATGTTATTTAATAATGATGTATATAAATTTTATAATAATCAAAATACTTCATCTTGAGAAATAATTAATGAAGGAGAACAAAATAATTGTATAGATTTAAATAAAATATTAACAGCAGAATTTAAATTAAATCCTATAAATAAAAATACAACTAATTCTTTATCTTGGCCTGTTTATCCAGCTAGAGGCTTAAGTGCATATTTTAGAGATCCAGAATATAAAAAAGTAGTTTGAGCATCTCATGATGGTATAGATATAAAAGCTAGCCAATGAACAGATATACTAGCTCCAGCAGATTGATATATAATTTATTTAAAATCTCCTTTAGATTCTTCTTATGCTTATGTTGCTTTGAAACATACTTCTTGAATAGTAACTATTTACTGACATGTATCAGAAGTTTTGTATAATAAATATGATTTTATACCTTCTTGAACAGTTTTTGCTAGAGTTTGATGAGAATTGTGAACTCCTTGAGCTTGAGTTATGACTTCTTGAGCTCATCTTCATTTTGAAGTTTTTCAAGATAAGCAAATAGTAGATCCTTTAAATTATTTAGATTTAACAGTTTTATGAGAGGATAATATACCAAAAAATGATAAATATATTTATAAATTTTTTGAAGATTATAAAAATAAATTTTGAATTGATTATATATGAGATTTAAAAAATAATTTATGAGTTTTTTCTTTGAATTGAGAAACAGAAACAGAAAGACAAAAAGATTTATTATCTAGATATGCATCAAATGATTTTTCTAATTGGGATATGTGGGTAGAGGAATCTATGGATGCAAATATAGATCCAAGTTTTGCTATGTGTATATGACTTGCAGAAACTTCTTTATGAAATAAAACAAAAACACAATACAATATATGAAATGTATGAAACACAGATTCTTGAGAGACTAGATTATTTTATTCTCCAAGAGAATGAATATCTGCTATGGTTAATACATTAAATAATAAATTTTTATGAAAATATCAATATCTTTCAGAATTATCTAGATATTGAAATAGCTATTGAACTATATATGCATCAAGTCAGGATAATTGGCATAATAACAATATAAAATGTCTTCAAGCATTAAAATGAAAACATGTTGCAGATAATTTTAAATTTAGATTATCAAATTAAAAAAAACTAGATTTTTTAAAAATCTAGTTTTTTATATCTTTTTTAATAATTATAGTTTTTACTTTGTTTTGAGTATCATCATAACAGTCATAATTTGTATAATAATCTATTTTTAGTGTAAATAAATTATTTGATACATCTACAATAAAATCTTTTATAATTATATTTATTTTTTCTTTTTTTATATCATATAAAAAATTATCTATATTTTGAGTTATATTTTGAGTTGTTATATAACTTCAAGTATTTGAAAAAATAATATCTTCTTTTTTTACCAAATTTCTAAAAACTACATTACTTCAGCTTGCAAATACACTATCAAATTCTCATCAAGTTAAATAATAGTTTTTTAAGTTATTATCATATATATAATCCCTAAATTCTTCTTTTAATTCACTTCAAGAAAATAACTTAACTTCTCAAAAATAATTTGTATTTCATAATACTAAATTATTTAAAGATATATTGTATTTATTTCAAGAATTAAGACTTCTGCTTCAAGAAAAAGTATATATATATCATATATCTGTAGTTGATTGAGATAAAGTGTCTCAAGTATTTTTTGATATTCAACTAAAACTAAAACTTCAAGTAGAAAAAACATCATTTATCAAACTACTTCATGAAAATATTTTATATTCTATTTTGTTTATATCATAGCTAGAACTAGGAGAAAAACTTATAGTTCAAGACATAGAATTTTTTTTATTAAAATCATAAACTATAGCTTTTTTATATCAACTATTTGATACAAACAAATATCCTCAAGTATAATAAATTGATTTAGGATTTATTATATCTTTTTTTCCATCAAAAATTATAGATAAACTATTTCAAGATAAGTAAAGAATTCTATTATTTCAAGAGTCTGCTATAAATAAATTGTTTCAAGAACTAGTTATAGAAGAAGGTTTATTTAAAAAAGTATCTTTAGAATTACTTGAAAAAAAATCTCATATATAATCTCATCACACTATTTTTTCACTACTTCATGAAAGTATATAATTATCTTTTATAGTATAGTTTCATGAACTTAATCATCAGCTATATCATTTATCAGTTATTATTATTCTATTTAAGCTTCTATTTATATCATCTATACAATGTCAAGTAAAACTCTCTATTCAAAAATATAAAAAATTATTTCATAAAACATCATTTTGTTTTTTTATATATATTCATGAATTTGTTTTTTGAAAAAATACATTTCAAACTTCAAAAAATTCTTGTAATTTATTTATAAATATATTTATATCATTATCTTGGGAAATAATCTTTTTTTGAAAGTTTATGTTTTTCATAGAGTCAGTTATAAAAACTCATAATCAAACCATAATAATTCAAGATATTGCTACTCAAATAACTATTTCTGCTAAAGAAAATCAAAAACTATTTTTTTTCATTTAATTATATTTTTAATAATATATTATCTATTATATATTTTGGATTTGCTTGAGAATTTTTTAATTTATTTATATTTTCATATATATAATCAATATTTTTAAATATATTATTTTTTACACTATAATCTAAAAGTATTTCCAAAAATAGTATATAATCTTCTTTTTCTAGATTTTTTTGATTATTATAAAAATAATATATCAAGTCATTTTGATTGTTATAAAAATAATTTTTTATTAATTCTTCATATAATAAATTATTTTTTTTATTTTCTTTTATAAATAAATCTATAACCAAAACTCTTGATAAAATAGTATCCAAAACATTTGCAATTGATTTATTTGTCAAAAAAATAATAGTGTTTTCAGGAGGTTCTTCTAAAAATTTTAACATAGCATTTGCACTTTGTGTAGTTAGTCTATTTATATTTTCAATAAAAAAAACATTAAATTTATAATTACTTTTTAAATCTGCAAAAGACATAAAAGTTCTTATTTCTTCTATTTTTATACTTTCATTATTATCTATAATTTTTTTTACAGTTATTTTTGGTATATCGTATTTTTCACAAATAGAATTTATTATATTTTCTACTTCAGAGTTCAGTAAGTCTTTATTTTCTCATAAAAATAAAATTGGTTGGAAAATGTTAGTTTTTTCTAATTTTTCAAGAAAAATATTTACTTCACTTCTCATGGGTTATCTATAGAGTTTAATATAGAGTTTAATTCATCAGATAATTCTTTTTCTACCTCAGATGATACTTCATTTATTGGTAAAATATTTTCGCTTCAAGATAGGGTTTCTATAGTTGTTTCTAAAGAATTAGTTGTAGTTTGATTATTTATTCAAGAGTTTGAGTTTGTTGTAGTTCAAGAATTATTTCAAGTATTTATAGTTTCTTCACTTTTTCAAGAACAAGAAGTTAAAAAAATACTTAAAACTAAAATTAAAAATATATTTTTCATAAAATCTTCACATAAAAAAATAATAACATAAAACTAAAAAGTTTATGTCATTATATAAAAATATAAAAATAATCAAAAATTAAATATTTTTTTTATACTCTTCTCTAGCTATAGCTAGTCTATCTCGTAGTTCTCAGGGAGATATTTTATTTCATGAAACTATTCAAAAAAA